>QIBA01000058.1 GCA_003225175.1 Acidobacteriota bacterium | reverse complement strand
GTGATTTCTGAAGCCCCTCGTCTTTGGGATTGCATAGACTCCGCTTGACCACCAATAGATACAGATACGGAGACGCCTAAACATTCCTGAAATTCGCCGTTTGCCCTGAATTCGCAAGACTGACTGCTTGAGTTGGAGATGCCTACTATAGCTGGCGTATCACCAATTCGGGAAGCAGTTCTGCCCGACTCTGCCACACGGCACAATGATTGTGGGTATGAATTTATCCAACAGGGCATTGGTTAGTCAAGGTATTTAATGCCCTTGAAAGCCTCTCCCACGCATGAATGCGTGGGCTCCCACCCAAAAACCAAGAACGTGGGCTCCCGCATTCAAGGTTTCAGGTGGGAGCCCCGGATTTATCCGGAGGCAAAACGAGCTGGTTATCACGGTAAAATCCGCGAATGAAGAACAACTTCTTCTGAAAACGCGATTCGATCTGTTGTCGGGTATCGGCCTGGGTAGCAAGCGCGTACAGAAGCAACGCAAGGGCAGCTGTCAGACGCAGCAGAAGGACATTACGCATAGCTCATTGGACGTTCGCCCAATGTAGCACTCAGTTGCAGGAACTCTGGCGTAAGTTGGCTCCTGCCAGATCGATTATTCACATGCACATAACGGCCGTACTCGCGTACACAGATCCCCATCGCCAGAGTTTTGTTGCTGCCGTCGGAGACGCCATAAGCGTGCCGAACCCAAAAAAAGGATTGCTGTCTTTCCTGCCTTGTCGTTGCCTTAACTAATTGCTGATTGCTGATTGCTGCTTTTCCCCCGGCGGCGCCTGTACTCAGATTCGGGCAGAATGCGTTACACAGATTAATGTCGCGCGTCCGTCCCGCGGAATAGAATGATCGGCCTACCCGGCTGAGAATACGTCCCGATATCGATTGCGTCTCCGGGCGGCGTGTCCGAATCCGGGTGGCGCTCTGATCTAAAGAGCCAGAAAGACCAAGGAGAAGTTTATGCAGGGTCAAGCTCATTGTTTAAACCACTCGACCAGGCCGTTAACGATGCTGGGAACTTCCGAAAGGTGGGGGTGGCGCCAGAGCGTGCGCGGGAAGTACTGCACGGGATGGTGTATGTTCGCTTTCTTTGCTTGCGTTCTGCTATTGCCGACAGGGTGCGGAACGAAGAGCGTTTCCGCAGCGCCCGCGCCACCCGCCCCTGTCCAGGTCGCTGAAGTCGCTCAACGCGACGTCCCGATCTACCACGAGTACATTGCAACATTAGATGGCTACGTAAATGCGCAAATTCAGCCGCAAGTTTCCGGTTATCTCATCAAACAGAACTACCGGGAAGGTGCTTTGGTTCGCAAGAATGAAGTGCTGTTCAACATCGATCCGAGGCCATTCCAGGCAGTGCTTGACCAAGCTAAGGCGCAGCTTGCGCAAGCCGAGGCCCAGCTTGGAAAGACACAGTTGGATGTGCAGCGCGATACTCCCCTCGCACGTGAAAAGGCTATTGCACAGAGTCAACTCGACAATGACATCCAGGCGAACTTAGCAGCTAAAGCGACCGTGCAGGCGGATAAAGCGGCCATTGAGCAGGCATCACTCAACCTGGAGTTCACGAACGTTCGCTCTCTCATTGACGGCGTTGCTGGAATTGCGACCGGACAGGTAGGGAATCTGGTCGGGCCGCAGACTCTTCTCACAACTGTTTCCCAGCTCGATCCCATCAAGGCCTACTTCATTGTGAATGAGCAGCAATACCTCGCCTTTGTTCAGCGCAACCCCACTGCAGCCGCGCGCGAGCGGACACAAAAGAAACTCGAATTGGAGCTGATCACTGCCGACGGATTTACTTATCCCCAAAAGGGAAGGTTCTTCGCCGTCGATCGTCAGGTCGACGTACAGACGGGAGCGATTCGGCTAGCTGGCCTGTTTCCCAATCCGGATAACGTCCTTCGTCCCGGGCAGTATGGCCGCGTCCGCTTCGTCAGCTACATCAGGCCAGGTGCCCTGCTGGTACCGCAGAAGGCTGTAACCGAGCTTCAAGGCTTATATCAAGTGGCCGTCGTCGGAGCGGACAACACGGTCAGCATTAGGTCAGTGAAGGTTGGAGAGCGTACTGGGGACCTGTGGATTGTTGAAGACGGCCTCAAACCTGGCGAGCGGGTTGTGACAGAGGGTGTCCAGCGAGCCAGAGAGGGAGTCCCGGTGAAAGTGGTGCCTGCGACAGCCCCCGCGGAAGGCAGGTAGTCATGTCGAAGTTCTTCATTAATCGTCCAATCGTTGCGATGGTCATCGCCATCGTTACGGTCATTGTGGGCGCGGTGACAATTATCGGCCTTCCGATCGCGCAGTTTCCCAATATCGCCCCTCCCGAAATTCAGATACTAGCCACTTACGTAGGCGCAGACGCGGAGACTCTCGAGCAAGCGGTTGCCACTCCTATCGAGCAGCAGATGAGCGGAGTGGACAACATGAACTACATGTATTCGTTGAATGCGACCGGGAACTCACAGACTACGTTGATAGTGAACTTTGACGTAAAGACCGATCCGAACAACGACCTGATTCTTGCCCAATCCAGGGAAACACAGGCTGCATCACAGCTCCCGACCGACGTTACCAACTACGGAATCACTGTGCGCAAATCGGTAACGGCACCTCTAATGCTGATATCGGTGAACTCGCCCCACGGCACATACGATGCGAAGTTTCTCGCTAACTACGCATACATCAACCTTGTCGATCCGATTACGCGCTCGCCGGGAATTGGGCAGGTCCAGGTTTTTGGCGCGGGCCAATACGCGATGCGTATGTGGGTGAAGCCGGATCAGCTTGCCAAACTGGCGATCACCGTCCCGGAGATTGTGAATGCGGTTCAAACGCAAAACACAGTCAACCCTGCTGGGAAAGTTGGGGGAGAGCCTATCCCTTCAGGACAGCAGTTCGCCTATGCGGTTCGCGCACAGGGACGACTGACTTCTCCGGAAGAATTCGGGCAGATTGTGGTGCGCGAATCGCCGGACGGTGGCGTGGTGCGCGTAAAAGACGTAGCCCGGATCGAGCTTGGAGCGCAGGACTACACGGTGGCTGGGCGGTTGAATGGACATCCGAGTGCCATAGTTGCGGTCTATCAACTTCCCGGATCGAACGCCGTCGACGCTGCAAACGGCGTCAAGAAGTTGATCGCCGACCTGAAAACCCGTTTTCCCCAGGATATGGATTTTGCCATCGCGCTCGATACGACGCGATCGGTGGTCCAGGGAATCAAGGAGATCATCCTCACTCTGGTCATCGCGATTGCGCTGGTAATCCTTGTCGTTTTTCTCTTTCTACAAGGATGGCGAGCCACGCTTATTCCGCTGCTGGCTGTGCCGGTCTCCCTGGTGGGCACATTTGTCTTCTTTCCGCTATTTGGATTTTCGATCAACACGCTCTCGCTGTTTGGTCTGGTGTTGGCGATCGGCCTGGTGGTGGATGATGCGATCGTGGTCGTGGAAGCCGTAGAGCGCCACATCGAAGACGGCATGTCACCGAAAGACGCTTCCCTGAGAGCAATGGAAGAGATCTCCGGTCCTGTAGTGGGAATTGCGCTGGTGTTATCGGCGGTCTTCATACCTACGGCCTTCATTCCGGGGATCACGGGAAGGCTGTATCAGCAGTTCGCGATCACGATTGCCATCTCAGTGCTGATCTCCGCGTTCAACGCCCTCAGCCTCAGTCCGGCATTGGCTGCGCTGCTGCTCCGGCCCAGAGAAAAAAGCCGCGGCCTGTTGAGAAGGTTCTTTGATTGGTTCAATCGCACATTTGAAAGAGCCACGAATGGCTACGTTAAAGTTTGTGGCGCCCTCATTCGCAAATCTGCCGTCGCTCTGGTGATGCTTGGAGCTTTTGCAGCAGCCGCTGCATTTTTCAGTCACAAAGTGCCTTCCAGCTTCCTTCCCGACGAAGACCAGGGATATCTATACGTCAACCTGCAACTGCCCAGCGCAGCCTCAACTGAGCGTACGGAACGAGTGGCACGAAAGATTGAGAGCATCCTGGCAAATACTCCGGGCGTGGAGTCGACCACGAGCGTTGTTGGTTTCAGTCTGCTCAGCTTCACGCGTTCTACTTACAACGCATTCTTCTGGGTCACGCTGAAGCAGTGGGACGATCGGAAGAGCCGGGAAGAGCAGTTCCAGGTGATCAAGGCACGCCTGAATCGCCAGCTCAGCCAAATCCCGGAAGGAATTGCCTTCGACTTCTCTCCGCCTGCCATTCCGGGTGTTGGCACTTCGGGCGGATTCACATTTGTTCTTGAGGATCGTGCCGGCAAGGACGTGCAATTCCTCGCGTCCAACCTGAACACATTCCTGGCCGCAGCACGGAAGCGTCCGGAGATTGGAAGTGTGAATACTACTTTTCTGGGCAGCGTTCCGCAGCAATTCATCGACGTAGATCGCGACAAGGTAATCAAGCAGGGTGTCGCCATCAACGACGTTTACCGAACAGTTCAGGCTTTCATGGGTGGCCTGTTCATCAATTACTTCAATCGCTTTGGACGACAGTGGCAGGTCTATATCGAGGCGGAGGGCGATTACCGTACCAACGCGGAGAACGTGGGGCAGTTCTACGTCAAAAACCGAAACGGAACTATGGTGCCGCTCTCTGCAATCACCAGGTTTGAAGCGCGGCCTGGACCCGAATTCACCATGCGCTATAACCTCTTTCGCTGCGCGCAAATCAACGGCAGCGCGGCGCCAGGTTACAGTTCCAACCAGGCGATGGCAGCCTTAGAGCAAGTGTTTTCCCAGACGATGCCTGCCGAAATGGGATACGACTATCTGGGCATCTCATTCCAGGAGAAGAAGGCGCAGCAGGGTGTCTCGCCGGGGGTAATCTTCGGACTATCACTTCTCTTCGTGTTTCTGATCCTTGCGGCGCTCTATGAAAGCTGGACGTTGCCGTTTAGCGTCCTGCTCAGTACGCCAGTCGCGGTATTCGGAGCGTTTGTGGTTCTCTGGCTCCGACGCATGCTGATCAGTGCCTTCTACCCGCCCTACATGGTGCAAATCGAAAGCGATGTTTATTCCCAAATTGGATTGGTCATGTTGATCGGCCTTGCCGCCAAGAATGCCATTCTGATCGTTGAATTCGCCAAGGACGAGCACGATAAGGGTAAGCCCCTGGTCGATGCGGCCCTGGAAGGAGCCCGACTGCGGCTGCGGCCAATCCTTATGACCTCCCTGGCCTTCATCTTCGGATGCATCCCTTTGTGGACGGCGACCGGAGCAGGGTCGGTGGCTCGGCAGATCATGGGAACGACGGTCATCGGCGGAATGCTCGCGGCGAGTGCGATTGGGATTTTCTTCATCCCCGCGATGTTCTACCTGGTTTCCCGATCCAAGACGAAAGAACCGGCTGATGTGGTTGAGATGCGAGCCGCGCGAGCAGGAGATGATTAACATGAAAGGCCCTGTTTTTCCGCTGCTGCTCGTGATCTTCATTTCGGGGTGTGCTGTCGGTCCGAACTACAAGAAGCCGGCGATCAATACGCCAACCGTCTATCGCGGATTGACTCCGGACGAAGCGGGCAAGACTGACGCCAAATCTCTGGCGGACGAGAAATGGTGGGACGTATTCCAGGACGATCAACTGAAGGAACTCATCAAGACCGCGCTTCAACAGAATTACGATGTCCGCCGTGCCGCAAGTCGCGTTCTTCAGGCTCAAGCACTCCTCGGCATCACGCGTGCCGATCAGTTTCCCACAGTCTCCGGCGAGGCGGCAGCCTTAAATCTACGCAATTCCCGGCAGGGGATATTTCCTGCAATCGACACAAACACGAACCGCGTTGGACTGGCCTTCGACTGGGAGTTGGATTTTTGGGGAAAATTCCGCCGTGCGACGGAATCAGCGCGGGCAAGCCTTCTTGCTACCGAATGGGCGCAGCGCGAGATCATTACTGAGCTGATTGCGAATCTTACAGGCGCTTATTTTCAGTTACGCGCGCTCGACCTCCAGCTCGATATTTCCCGGCGCACGCTCGCATCGCGTCAGGATTCCCTTAGATTAACCAACCTGCTGGCCCAGGGGGGTGCAACCTCCATGCTCGACGTACGTCAAGCCGAGCAACTGGTCTTCACTGCAGCCTCAGAGGTTCCGTTGCTGGAGCAGCAGATTGAGCAGGAAGAGAACTTCATCAGTATCCTTTTGGGAAACAATCCGGCTCCGGTATCACGCGGCAAGCAGTTGACGGAACAGTACCATCCTCCCACCGTTCCTGCGGGCCTTCCTTCCTCTTTGCTGGAGCGGCGGCCGGACATCCATCAGGCCGAACAGCAGTTGATCGCGTTCAACGCTCAAATCGGTGTGGCGAGAGCCGCATACTTCCCGCAGATCTCTCTTACCGCAAGCTCGGGATACCAAAGCTCGGCACTGACCAACCTATTCACTAGTCCCGCCGGATTCTGGAGCTTTGGTTCAACGCTGGCACAGCCAATCTTCACTGGGGGTAGACTGCGATCAAACGTTCGCTTCGCCGAAGCCCGCCAGCAGGAGAGCTTGCTTTTCTATCAGCAGACCGTTCAGGGCGCTTTTCGCGACGTCTCCGACTCGCTGATTGCATATCGCAAGACTCAGGAATTTCGCGAGCAGCAAAAGTTGCTCGTGGACTCGGTGCAGGACGCGACTCGTCTCTCGCATTTGCGGTACACAGGTGGCGCGACCAGTTATCTGGAAGTGCTCACCAACGACACAAACTATTTCGCGGCCCAGCTGGGCTTGGTACAAGCTCAACTCAACGAGCTACTGTCGCTGGTCCAGCTCTACAAGGGCTTAGGCGGAGGCTGGCAACAATAACTCTAAGGATGAGTGCCGGGTGCCTTGCCTTTGCATTCCCGTAATGAACCCACAAGCGAGTGCCCTACCCTCCGGGTTTTCGGAGTGTGGGCAGCGATGTGTAGGCGACTCCTGGGAGTTGAATTCCAATTTGGGGAAAATCCGAAACAGGCGAGTCGTTCCCAGTGTGTTACCCGGGAATTTTTGTTGCGATGCTCAGATCTCAGTTAGAGGAAGGGTGCGATAGCGCTTGCCTGTGAGCCGCGACAGCGCGTTGACAATCGCTGGCGCGATCACGGGGACCGGCGGTTCGCCGCAACCAGAAGGCTTTTCGGAACTGGGCACGATGTGGACCTCCGCCACGACCGGAGCATCCTTCATATACGGCGGTGTGTAGCCATCCCAGTTGCGTTGTTCCACCCGTCCATCCTTCAGCGTGATGGCTCCCCCAGGCATCACCTGCGTTATGCCAAACGTCACTCCACCCTGCATCTGGCTCTCGATGGTGAGTGGATTCACAGCGAATCCAAGATCGACGGCGATCGTCGCGCGATGAATTCTCGGTCGCTTGTCTTCTATTGAGACTTCAACAGCGCAGGCTACGCCGGTCTCGAAGCTCTCATGGCAGGCAATTCCGACCGCATGGTTGCGGTCAACGCTGTTGCGCCAGGAGACAGTTTTTTCTTCGAGAAGAGCCAAACAGCCTCGGAGCTTCTTCGCATCTGGCGAGAGCAGCTTCAGCCGGTATGCGATGGGATCGGCTTTGGCGCGCCTCGCCAGTTCATCAATCAGAGTTTCCATCACGAACGCAGTGTGCGTGTGCCCTACCGACCGCCACCACAGCACCGGAACATTCACCGCGGGATGGTGCGCAGAAACCTGGAAGTTTGCGATGGCATAGTGCGTATCGGCAGTGCCTTCGACGGCGGTGGAATCCACGCCGTTCTTCACCATCATTGGCGCGAAGGGTGTTCCCGCGACGATTGACTGTCCGACAATCACATGCCGCCACGCCGCCGGCATTCCATCAGCGCCCATGCCGATCTCGATTCGATGGACATACATCGGGCGATAGTAGCCGCCCTGCACATCGTCTTCGCGCGTCCAGATCAATTTGACCGGAGTGCCGCGCAAACGCTTCGCAATCGTCGCAGCTTCACGCTGAACGTGCGAGTCGGGAGTAGCACGCCGGCCGAACCCGCCGCCTGCCATCTCGGTGTGAAACGTCACTTGTTGTGGCTTCAGGCCAAGCACTTCGGCAATCGCCATTTGATCGACTGTCTGAAATTGCGAGCCGGCCCAAACCTCGGCGCGATCACCATCGAATCGAACGGTGGTGTTCAAGGGCTCCATCGGCGTGTGCGCCAGATATGGAAATTCGTAGTCAGCAAGGATCCGATTCGCGGGTGAAATGCTATCCATCGCCTTGGCATCGCCACGCGCAATCGCGACATTGCCGGGCGTTCGCGCCAACTCGCGATATTTGGCGAACAGTTGCGTTGTGTCGGGACGCTCGACGCTGGTAGTGTCCCATTCAGCTCGCAGGCGGTCGCGGGCTTGCTTTGCTGTCCAGAATCGGTCTGCCACGACCGCGACTCCAGTTCCACGAACGAGTGGAATCTCAAAAACTTCTTGCACGCCGGAAATTGCTCGCGCTGCATTGGCATCGAAGTTTTTGACCTTCGCTCCGAACACCGGAGGATGCGCCACCAGCGCGACCTTCATTTCGGGAAGATCCAGGTCGAGCCCAAACTTCTGTGAGCCATTGCACTTTGCGCGGCTATCAAGACGACGCACATTCTTGTTCGCGAGCCGAAGATCGCTCTCCTTCTTGAGCTGAACATTTTCAGGTACAGGCAGATGGGCTGCGGCGTCCGCCAGCTCGGCGTATTTTGCCGACTGGCCATTTGGTCCATACACGATGCTGGATTCGGCGCGGCACTGCGCGGGCGTTACGTTCCACTGCGCAGCCGCGGCAGCGATCAGCATGGCGCGCGTTTTGGCGCCGAGCTCACGATACTGCTGGAAGGAGTGCGCAATCGAACCGGAACCGCCCACCATCTGGATGCCAAACAGCGGGTCGCGATAGACATCGGCCGCAGGAGCAAGCTCGGCAATCACCTGCGACCAGTCAGCATCCATCTCATCAGCCAGCAGCATGGGCAGTGCGGTCTGCACACCCTGCCCGAATTCCAGCCGATTGACTTGGATCACAATCTTGCCGTCAGGACGGATGTGCACGAACGCTTCCGGCGGATACACTTTGGGTTCCGGTTTCGGTCCTTGGCCTTCCTGTCCGGCTTTGGGCTTTTCTGGTTGCTGCGCGCCGAGAGGAAGATCGAAATACAGCGAGACCAGCAGGCCGCCTGCCGCTGTGGTCGAGACGCGCAGAAAGGTCCGCCGAGTGAGACTTGGATCAGTCTTGAAAAGGGTTGCGGATGACATTGTGGACCTCCTAGGTCAGTTGTCGCGCAGCCGTTTTGATCGCCTGCCGTATGCGCAGATACGTTCCGCAGCGGCACAGGTTTCCGCCCAGTGATTCCTCAATGTCTTTGTCAGTCGGCTTGGGTGCGTTCTTCAGCAAAGCCACTGCGCTCATGATCTGACCACTCTGGCAGTAGCCACACTGGACGACATCCTCTGATATCCAGGCGTCCTGCACCACGCGGCCAATGGGATCGTCGGCCATTGCCTCGATAGTGACGATGGGACGGTTTCCGACGAGAGAAACGGGCACAACACAGGACCGCGCCGGCACACCGCCAAGATGCACGGTACAGGCGCCGCAGGCCGCGATGCCGCAGCCGTACTTCGTGCCTGTCATTTTCAAATCCTCGCGCAATGCCCAAAGCAGTGGGGTTCCGGGATCGGCAGTCACTTCCTTTTCCTGACCATTGACGGTGAGCTTGAATGTTTCCATTTGCTACCTCGTGCTTACTGCGGGCAAGGCATTCCTGCCTGTACCCAATTCCGGGTGGCCGTCATGAATTGTTCGTAGTTGATCGGCGGAACCGAACGCGCACTGCCGTCATTGCGCAAGCCCGGCTGCCACGCCCATTTCACCAATTCAGTCTGATGATGCTTTATCAAAGCTGCGCCATCCAGTCCGCCGTTCTTCGCGCGGTCCGTGACCGTGTTGCAAACTGCGGAACTCGGCAGGATCTTGTCAGTCGCGTCTTGCCATCGCATGGAAAGTGGCGCCAGATGCCAGCCTTCCGCGCCTGGCATGCCCGTGCTGTCTGCATTGGACGATTGATGACAAGTCGCACATTGCAGTGCGGGAACACCTTTGCCCTCTGGGCCGCGCACTACATTAAAGAGGTGGCGATGGCGGTCATCGCCTTGCTGCGGATAATTGCCGGCGGTGTGACAGTTGATGCAGCGTGGATGCGACATCACAGAATAAATCTGCTGCCATGCCGTCAGACCTTCAGCTCTGGTGGAGTGCGCTCTTGCGGTGTTCTCTTGCTTGCGAGCTGCTATTCCCGCAAAAGATGTAACCAAGAAGAGAATTGCGAACGGGATGATTCTTATCGGACGCAACATACTCACCTCGTGCGGCAGCTAATCTTATCAATCAAACCAGCTACACGTCAGTGTCACCACGGCAGTGGTTTGCCATCCCGGAAGAACCCGCCAGTGGGCCCATGATCGGGCAGGGTCGCTGCCCATACAATGCCCGCCGCGCCTTCGCTAACAGAGCGAGGGGCGCCAGCGCCACCCATATCAGTTGCAACCCAACCTGGACAAACCGAGTTTACGAGAATGCCGGCCTCACCCAGTTCACCAGCTAGCGTGCGCGTCAGCGCATTCATGGCGGCTTTGGTGACCTGATATGCAGGCGGTCCAGCACTCATGTGCGCCAGCGATCCAGACTCTGACGACACGTTGACGATCCGCGCCGCCCGGCTCTTCCGCAGCAATGGTATGAATGCCTGACACATCCGCCAGGGTCCTAACAGGTTCGTTGTGATTGTCTCCATTACCGTGCCGTTGATGTCTGCGTTCTCAGCCGTCTGCCACGTGTCGTAGTTGATTCCGGCGTTGTTCACGAGCACGTCGAGGTAGCCATACCGGCTAGTTACTTCGGCTGCCGATTTCTGGATGCTCGGCGCATCTGCTACATCCAGGGAAAGAGGCTCGACTGTACCGATGTCACCGAGCTTCGCTGCAGCAGTTCTCGCCTTTGCGGCGTCTCGTGCTGTGAGCAGGACGATAAAACCTTTGCTGAGCAGTTGCCGGCAGACCTCGAATCCGATGCCGCGATTAGCGCCGGTCACCAATGCTATTCGTTGCGGGTTCTCAATCATTGTGCGAGTCCGAGTCACTTACGGTACTGCTGATCGGTCACGTGTTCCATCCAGTCCACCACTTTTCCATTGAGGCTCCTGAATGGCTATGTGAGTCATGGCTGTCGTTGGTGAGGCACCTTGCATGCTTTTCATCCGGCGAGAACCAAACCACGTCTCCGGGCCGGATTTCTTCCGTCGGTCCCCTTCGGGTTGCGCCCCGCCGCAATCGAGCACGTGAGGCCGCAGCAGCAGAAGCTTCGCGCACTAATTCCGGAAAAACGAATACCCGCGCCAGGTCCGAGGCGAGCGTCCAAGAGCTCAGGCTCGTTCTTGTCGCTGATGTGCACCGGCTCGCGTAAGCGCGCGACTCCTGACCCAACTAGCAGGTTGTAACAAACACGATTATCGGGTCGGCTCCGGAAGCTTTTTAACCGAGCCTAAATACCGGTCGAGCCACGGGAGCACCTCCTTGGCAAGCGGGACACTCGGCGGCGCGTGGCCGCAATCCAGGACGACGTGGCGCTTATTCTGTGTAGGTGTCCCAAGGAGTCGAAGCAGCGGCTGTTGTGAAGTTTCCAGCGGAAAGAAGTAATCGTATCTCCCATTGACCATCAATACCGGAACTCTCACGTGCGAAACAAAGTTGAACGGGTCCGCCTCCGGCAAGGCTCGCGCAAATTTCAGACCGCCGCTGACCAGTACAGCCGCCTTGAGGCGGGGTTCGACGGCCAGGAAGAGTGGGCCCAGTCGAGCTCCCCAACTGAATCCGTAATACGCAGTTCGCGAAGAGTCCAGGTCAGAGCGCGTCTCAAGATAATCGAGAGTCCTCGCCAGGTCCTTGTACCAGTCCAACACGTGCTCCCGATAAAAGATCGTTTCCGCGGGGTAATCCGTATTGAGAGCGTCTTTTCGTTCGTAGGTACTTTTGTAAACGGGAATGACGAACGCTCTCCCGCCTTTTACCACCGCACCGCCGAGTCCCGGCTCTATATCGGCGCTTGACGCGTTCTCGATTACGCTAGAGCCGGGAAAATAGACGACCGTCTGGTAAGGAACTTCGACGTGCCGAGGAAGGAATAGAAATGCGGTGATGCGCTCACTCCCGTATGCGGCATCAAAGCTGACTTTCTCCTTGCGCCAGTGCTCATCAGAATCATCGACTCTCTCGACTACAGAATGAAGGGGTGTTTTGTCGTACGCGTAAAAACCCCGGATTAGGTTGAATTCCGCGTGTGAGACCGGTTTTTCGGTGTTGAAGTCGCGTCGTGGATAATCGACGGGGCGCTTAAGCGAGGTGCTCGCGTCTGCGTCATACTTCACAAGACGGAAACCAAAGTCGTCTCTCCTTGTGAATGGAGGCTGTCCGTCGGGCTCAGAAAACATGTAAGCAGGCTCATTCCAGGCTCCACCCAGAATGAAACGATCTTTGCCGGTTGCGTTAATGCACCACTCTTTGGCATTGCCTGCCATGTCGTATGCTCCAACCGCGCTGAATGCGCGGTACTGCCCCCTTGCAGCAAGACTCTTGCCCGAAAAGTTACTCAAGGGCGAAATTGCCGCGGTGGCAAAAATTCCAGCCGCACGAACCCAGTGAAAAATCGTCGGCAGACTTTTTCCTGTGAATTCGGCATAAGCCGCAGCCTCGTACCAACTCACGCCCGTCACGGGATAGTCGCCTTTATCCTCCGGGAAATCACCCGCTTCCCACGTCGCCGGAGCTTGGCGTCCAGTGCGATCTACGAACAATTTCATGGCCGCCGAGAACGAGAGCTGATGGCCATCTTTTATAAACGGGTATTTCCAGTACTTGCGATCTAAATAGCCGCCTGCATCCACAAACTTCTTGAATTCACGATTCGAAACTTCATACTTATCGATCCAATAATCGTCGAGCTCGAAAGATGGCTGCGACCCCATGTGCGTTAGTTCCAATTCAAATTTTCCACCAGCGACCCGCACCATATTTGCTGGAGAACTTTCCGCCCGATCCAGCACGAGATGAATCGCATTGCTCTCCTGCCCCAGTATTGCTTCGGCAGTTTCATAACCCTGCTTTTGCGCGCGCCACTGCACAAATCCACGAGGAACACGCGCTTGAAGCAGAGGCGATCGGCCCCCATAGATATTTTCCCGGCCGGAGTAGCTGCTCATATAGAGATCAGCGCCAGGCGGATCGGTCGTGATATCGACGCGATGGGAGATCGCGGCGCGCAATTTTTCAAGCCGCGAGTTGCGGGGTATGTATTGTTCAGCGACTTCCGCGAGCTGATACGCACGGAATAGCGAGTCGTCTCCGCTCGCAAAATACGGCGAATCAGAATTGCCTAGTTGCTCGATTTGCGGCAGGGTCTGTTGTGCCCAGCGCACTTTGGCGGCTCGGCTCATCCACAAAGCGAGCGCTGCCAGAAGCAGGCTGAGAACCGCGGCCGAAGTGGCAAATGTGCGCCAATGAATTGCTAAAACTGACAGTGCCTTTTGGAATGTCTTCAAGATATTTCGCGGCAGCGACACGACCAATTGTGCCGATGGTGCGCCGCTCTCGTGATACCAGCGATCCAGCTCCGACTTATAGGCGTACACCGAGCCCTGTTTCTCATGCGCGTGCCTGTGGATGGGCAGGTGCGCGTTCTTCTCCCAGCGCTGCACGGTGGGAACACTTCGACTGACGTAGGCAGCGATTTCCTTCCACGAATCGAGGCGATCGGGACTGTTTACTGGCGTCTGATCGGCCTGTGTTGGAGATGCCATTAGGTTTTAGTTGAACGGGGCGCATTTTAGCCTCGTCGGCAGCCAGGAACAAGACAATCCTGCGGGTATCAAAGCGCGTCATTGCGTCCGTGAAGCTCGTTGAGGCTTGTAAGTACCGCGAGCAGCAGGCACGCTGACCACCGAACTCCAAATCTAAGCGGTCCGCCAGTGGAGGTGCGACATGCAGATTAAGAAAATGCTTACGCTTTGTGCGCTGATAAGTTCGCTTTTGGCATCAGCTTATGGCCAGCGGTTCTCCAGTTGGTCGGCACCAGTCAATCTCGGACCAGTGAATTCGCCCACGGGCGATTTCTTCGCCTACATCTCCAAAGATGGGCTGAGCCTTTACTTTTCTTCCCAGACTTGTCTTCCAAGGGCTTTTCCGGGCTGCCGTCCCGGTTACGGCGGCAAGGACATTTTTGTCTCGCAGCGCGCTAACGTGAGCGATCCGTGGGAACCAGCTCAGAATTTAGGACCGGAAATCAACACCCTCTATGACGACACGGCACCGGCGCTTTCGGTTGATGGCCATACTATGTACTTCGCCAGTGCCAGGCCGGGAGGATTCGGCGGCAGCGACATCTATGTCTCTAGACGCCACAACAAACGTGACGACTTCGGCTGGAAGGCACCGGAAAACCTCGGCAGCGGCGTCAATACCGGCTCAAACGAATCAAGCCCGCAGATTTTTGAGGATGATGCCACAGGAGTCACGACGCTTTATTTTGACTCCAACCGCCCGGCCGGGCCCCTTTACGGCCCGTATACCGACGATGGGAACGACAACGGAAACGATATTTACGCCAGCCTGTTGCAGTCTGATGGCACGTTCGGTGCGGCCGCCATAGTTGCAGAGCTCAGCACTACCTTCATGGATCGACAACCTGCCATAAGTCGCGACGGGCTCGAGATGTACATCGCCTCGAACCGCCCGGGAACTCTTGGCGGGCCTGACCTGTGGGTTTCAACGCGCGCCAGCACCAGCGATCAATGGTCTACACCTGTGAATTTGGGTGCTCCGATCAACTCGACAGCCGCCGATGCCGGCCCGGCACTCTCTTTTGACGGTACGGCTCTTTATTTTCAAACCGTGAGATCGGACGGTTCGGGAGCATACGATCTGTACGTCTGCACACGAACGAAACTCAAGGGCGACGAATGACAACGGGTCGGAAATTGCGTCGTAGGTGTGGGCTGGCTCCCAGCTCCACACCTGTGAACCTTCAACCTAAAATAGAAGAGCCAAGCCTCTGCGGCGGTCGCATGTCATTGACCAAAAGAGAAGGGCCTTTGAAATGGCAGCTAATTAGGAACAACTAGGTAACAAGTGTTTGACCACAAAAACGCCCTCAAACGTGATCATCCGCTAAGAACAAAGGATTTGGTGAGCGCGGAAGGAATCGAACCTTAAACCTACTGATTTACGATCAGCAACCCATAAATCAATGGTTTCACCGGTTTCCCAAGCAATTTCGTGGGCATAAGTAGGCAGATTTAGGCGAGGTTATTCCCTAGTGTGTTCCCCAGAAAACGCATTCGAAAAAGCAGCGACTGTCGCCATTAAACAGCCTTCCGCATCAGCAGTCCTTGCCCGAAGCGGGTTTCCGCTGTTCCGATCATCTTGAATCCACATTCGGCATAAAAACTCTCCGCATGCGGATTGCCGATAACGTGTAGCGCAACAGAGCCCTGTCTGCGAGCGAACTCGGCGCAGTGCTCAACCAACGCTCGTCCAATTCCAAGACGTTGCATATGGGGATCAACAAACAGAGCGTCTAGTTCACTGTCGCCGTCTGTCCTAGGTTCGACTGCCGCAAATCCGACTATCGTGCCTTGCCATTCCGAAACGAACACTCTACCTTTAACGATTTGTTCAGTCGGTAATTCAATCGCATCAGGATGAGCGAGTAAAGCATCGCGGTCGCCCGCATTCCCAAGCGATGCACGCAGTTGCAGGTGTTCAAGTTCCATTCGTTCGGAGTGCACCGCGAGGCGAATAAGAAGAGTCTTCATCGGACGAGGCTACAGCCGAAAATGCGGAGAAGAACTGAAGCTCGCTGGGCGCTCATCCCTCTTTGCAAGTCAGGGGCACACTCGGAGAACTCCGAGAACGGTGTGCCCGCCGAGAAGCTGTGCAGATCACTCGCATACGCTAAAGATACCAAGTGCCCTTCGCTCTCCGTCAGCTTCTCACAGACTGCGTCTAGGTCCGCGTATTCCTTACCGAACTGCTGCTTGAAGCGCTCCATGGCATCCATTGATTCCCAGCAATCTACCGTTGCGTATGTCGGGGCGCCGCTTCGGTCCCTGAGCAGCGTCGTCCCGCCGTGGCCCTTCGCGCGGGAAAAAGCCTCGCCCAATCGCCATCGGCACAATAACGATTTTCAAACTCATCCTGCCGTTCCTCTCTCACACGATATGTCCAAATGGTTTGAATCATACCATCACGCTTGTGGCTTCCTTTCTTTTCTCCGGCGTAACGGTGAAGCTGCTCGCCCATGCGGAATTGATGACGATTTGATTCCCAATTCGGATCTAGGCGTTCAAAGTTTTATTGAGACGGTCCGTATTTCGCGGAAGGCTGGGCGCGCGTCACTACTCGGCGGCCTGCATCAACAATTCACTCCTGATCCGATCTAGCTGAGCCAACGAGTACCTCTCGCCTGTCTGCTCAGTTATTGTTATCGCTTTTGAGATGGTTGCGAGGCCCTCCTCAACGCGTCCTGCTTTAGCTAATTGATCGGCCAGCAACCCGAGAAAATACGGCGACCGAAGTTTCGATCCCATTGCCTCGTGCAATGCCAGGCCGCGTTGCATCTGCTCGATTCCAGCTTGCAGGTTGCCCAGCTCAGCCTCAGCCCAGCCCATCTCGATGATGCCGTATGCCCGCCACAGTTCCAGCCCATATTCCTCTGCCAGGTCGGTTGCCTGTTTCGCCAGTTCGTAAGCCAGCGCAGCCTCGCCTCGGATTTGATGGATCTGCGCGGCGACGTGCTGGGCTACAACTAAAGTCTGGGGATGACCAAGCTCTCGCGCCAGTTCCAAACCTGCACTCAGTCTTCCAGCGGACTGATCAAGACGGCCAAGCGCCAAAAGCGCCAGCGCAGCAAAGCACTCAAACATCACTTTGCTGTCGAGGACGACGAAAACGCTGTAGCCGTGGTTCTGATGTGCAGCGCAAAGTGCAGTGCCCTTTTCGATGTGCTCGAGTGCTTCTCCGCATCGCCCTAACAAGACAAGCACAGCTCCTAAGGCGCGGTGGGCCTGCATAATCAGCGCGTCGTCCTTAAGGTCCTCAGCCAATTGCATGATCTGATATGCAATCTCCAATGACGAATGCATCTCGCCGCTGAACTGCCGGTACAAATTTAATGTCCAGAGCATGTAGAACAACTCTGGAGAGGGACCGTATCGCCAGAAGAGCTCGCGCCCCCGCGCATTGATTTCTTCCGCTTCCGCCGAAGCGAATCCCTTGATTGCCATCAGAGAAACGGTCAGCATCATGCGAAGTCTCATTTCCTGCTTGTCGCGTTCGGCGCTCTCGGGAACGAATTTGAGTATCTCGACACCACGGCCAGCGAGGTTCGCAGCTTCGTGATGTGCGGAACGTGCGATTGCATTTTCGGCCGCCTGTAAAAGGTGTCGAAGGGCGCGCGGCCAGTCACGGCTTTGCTCGAAATGCATGGCGAGTTCGGCTGCGATTTCGCTGCTGCGATTGCCGTAAATCGCCACTCCACGTTCCGCGATGCGTTGGTGAATCTGCGAACGGCGCATCGCCGGGATAAGCCTGTAAGCGACTTCCAGATAAAGAATATGATTGAAACGATGGCGAGCAGTGACGGTTCCGTCCGGCAGTTGGGCCAGCCATGCCGGAGATAGGAATTGATGTCGCGCCAGTCCGCCACATTGTTTGTCAACCCATTCGAGCGGCATCTCAACTCCTGCCGCGATGGCCACGGACGAACACTCCATGCCGGCAATGCTCGCTGCCTCTAACGCGGTGCGCTCTTCGCTTGTAAGTCGCTCGATTTGCTTTTCGATCAACTCCCGGATATTCGACGGAACCCCCTCGTCCACTTCGGTCAATTCAACGCGCAGCTCCCAGGTCCCTTGCTCCTCAACAATCACTTTCTGATCAATCAAGTAGTCGACAAGGTTCACCATGAATAGCGGATTGCCCTCAGTACGCCGGTAAAGCATTCGTCGGAATCGCGCCGGAAACTGATTCGAAGGAAACTTCGTTGCCAGGTACTCCGCTATCACATCCTCGTCGAGATATTCGAGCGCAAGCTCATGGCATAGGCGGTGCGCCTGCAGTTCGCGTTTCACACCCTTGAGCGGGTGGTCGCCGAGGATCACATCGACCGGGCGGTACGTCCCGATGACCATGAGGCGGGCGTGATCTCTCCGTCGCGCCAGATAGGACACGAGATCAAGAGTGGAATAGTCGCTCCAATGCAAATCTTCCAGAACTAGCAGCAGTGGCCACTGAGAGCTCAGCAGATCGATAGCATCAGCCATTTCCCGGAGCATTCGCTCGCGGGTTGATCCCACTGCGCGAGACGGCAGGCTGTCGCTTTCCGTTTGTGAAACTGAAGAGCGCATTTGCGCCAACCAAGCCGGAGCGTGCTGACGCAACAAATCCAACACCTCAGCTCCGCCAGCCGATCGGCACAGCCGCGAGAAGCCTTCTAATATGGGAAGGTACGCTTCGCCCGCTCCATAGTGCTCCAGACATTGCCCGCGCACTACTCGAATCCCAGGGACGCGAGTAGCTTCTTCCAAAAATGCTTCGACGACACTGGTCTTGCCAATTCCGGGCTCCCCGGTGACGAAAACTGTTTGGCGTTCCCCCGCCGACGCACGATTCAGCCAGCCGTGCATTTTCGCCAAATCGGACTCACGACCTACTACGCGGAAAGAGGTTGCTGAAGAGGCAGGTGCGACGAGTTTGGGTGCGAAATGCACAGGTGATTGCGGCTCTGCACTTGGAGAATTGCTCGGCAGTGACTCGGACAGTTTCGCGATGAAGCGATAGCCGCGCCGATGCGCCGTCTCGATGTAACGGGGAGATTTCGCGTCGTCGTCTAATGCGTCGCGCAACTGCCGAATGTTGTCCTTGAGAACCGCATCCCCTACGAAAGTTCCCGGCCAAACTGTATCCAACACCCGCTGCGTGGTGACAAGTCGCCCAGGGTGCTCGACTAGCAGTTTTAGAACCGAAAACGCTTTTGGTCGCAATGAGATGGCATGCGTACCTCGCCACAGACACTCATCTGCCAGGTCGAACCGAAACGGTCCGAACGAGATGTCTCTAGCAACTTGCATGGGGAAAGTCCCTGTTGGATGACGGCCATTATCCAGGGCTGCAACTTATTCCTTTGATTTGCGAAGAACGTGGGACCGGTAGCCGATCTTGCCTATCGCCTCATTATCTTGCGCGACGATTAGGGACGATGGGCAGAGTCCATCACCGAAACACCACTTCAACACAACTACTGCGTCATGACTCGCCGCACAGCCGCAGGTATTCTCGGCTCGTAATGAAGGGATTGCAACAGGCAAACGCGTTCGTCATTCAGTTTCGCGATACCGGTGCGTCGGATGCGGGCCGGCATTGCGGGCGAATCGAGCACGTGGCCTCAGGGTGCACAGCACGTTTTCAGTCGCTCGAAGAATTGCCGGAACTCTTGCTACAGATGCTAAAGCGAGCGGCTTCCGATGAAGAACATGGACGCGGATGAGTCCGTGCGACAGGCCAGTCACAGTGCGCCACAAGAAAAGGAGATTTCATGAACAAAATCTACGCAAAGAAAAGTTTGCTCCTCAGCTTTCTGCTCGCAATGTTTGGCAGCCAAGCCATTGCTCAGAATTCCGAAAAAGCCAGTTTCACCTTTGTGAATGTAGCCGACAGCACTAACGGCTTATCGGCGTTTTCAAAGTTTCCGGCGATCAACAACGCGGGTGCAGTCGCATTCGTTGCCAGTGGCAGCGATAAGAAGCAAGGCGTTTTGAGGTGGCAAGAAAGCGAGATCGCGACCATCGCGTCAGAGTCTGATGGTCTGCTCTCGAGCTTCGGAGACGATGTGGTGATCAATGCCACAGGCGTGGTTGGCTATGACGCTAATCTGATCGGTGGCGTCAACGACCGGGCAATCTTTACCAGTGATGGAGTTTCAACAAAAACGATTGTCGACACGAACCAGCGGGGACTTATCGGTCGCTTCCTCGGCTCGCCTTCCATCAACGCCTCCGGGCAAGTTGCGTTCTTCGCCGAGCGAAAGAATCGCTCTCTAGGCGTCTTTGTCGGGGATGGCGAGACGCTCACGGTCCTTGCCGATACGACCGACTCGAACTTCCGCACCTTCGGTGATGCTGCGATTAACAACTCCGGCGAAGTTGTATTCCTCGGATTTCTCAAGGACTTCAGCCCGGGAGTTTTTGTTGCAAGGGCCGCTAAAGATCACACAAACAGTGTTGATGACACTGCTGCGCCAATCATCACTGTTGTTGCTGACCCGAGCAGCCCGGCATTTTCCGACCCTGGCGTTTCGTTTGAAGATCCGGTCATCAATGCTCGCGGCATTGTGACTGATGTCGCATTTCTTAGCAACGGCAACCTGGCTGTCTTCACCGGAAATAGCCGCGCCTTAAGCCTGAGAACGGATCCGAACAGTTCATTGTTCACGAACTCTGAACATCCTTCGATCAACAACCGCGGAGCAGTGGCGTTCTCTGCTGATGAAGCAAGTGGCACGCGTGGCATGTTCGTGGAACTGACCGGCGGCGCCTCTCCGGTCGCCATACTCCAGACCGGAGATCCGCTGTTTGGCTCGACCGTAACTAGCGTCAGCGTCGGACGATTTGCCCTCAGCGACAGCCTCCTGCTCGCTTTTGAATACGACCTGCAAGACGGGCGCTCCGGCATAGCAGTCGCTTCTTTGCGCGGCAGATCAGGTGCGGAACCAGATTGGGAAAATCATGACGGACAATAACAAGGTTGCAAACTCACGACGTGCCGACAGTGGAACCGGAAGGTTGTTTGCAACCTGCGCGGCGGGACGGAACCGGAGCACTCGCCGCGATAACCAGGAGTTGAAGGTCAGTCGCCCTGAAAGGCAGTCCACGAACCAGGAACCCAAGTTGCCGAAAGGATATCGGCACATTCGCAGCGCAATTGAAGCTGTGCTGGAGTGTTCGGGCGAACACGTTTCAGCCTGATCTTCATTCTGGGACGCGACAGTCTTTCTTAACCCACAACAACGAAACAAGAAACAGGAGAAAAAATAAATGAAATTTGATGTCGTTCAACCAAAGAAACAACTCGCGCGAGTTCGGAGCCTATTGCTGGCCGCTCTCGTGTTCGCATGTGCCTTCGGCGCAGTTAATCAAGCGACGGCACAGAACATTGCGTCACCACCTACCCCCACCCTCATCACGCCACCAGTTGGAGCCACTGCATTTCTGGTGGGACACGCACTGGGAACTCAGGGATACGTTTGCCTGCCGACGAGCGAAGGCAGTTCTGATGCCTCATGGACGGTAAACCAAGCTCGGCCTGAAGCCACGCTTTTCACCACCTTCTTTGGGCAACAGGTCCAAATCATCACGCACTTCCTCAGTCCCAATACGAAACCAAACAAGTTTGCGCCGAGCCCTGTGGCCTTCGGCAATGCAACATGGCAGAGTTCGTTCGACACCAGCAAAGTGTGGGCACAGACACAGCACGCGATCCAACCTTCAGCCGACATACCGAGCTGCCCTAATACCGGCTCTATCGCTTGCCTGTTACTGCAAGTCATTGGCGCAGATGAAGGGCCGACTGGCGGTAAATTTCTGACTCAAACCAGCTTCATTCAGCGGTTAAACACGAAGGGCGGCTCGGCTCCCGCTACGGGATGCTCGGTCGCCAGCGATGTGCGTAAACAAGCGCTGGTGCCATACAGCGCCGACTACTGGTTCTTCCGCGGCGGCGTCGAATAATTTTTCATCCCATCCTGCCGCCGTTAGGACGCGCACGCGGAGTTACGGAACATCGTGCTTCTCGCGTGCGCGTCTGTTTTTTTTATACGAATCCAGGTAGTGCCGAGCTCCCCTGGAGTAGCGCCGCCACCGAAACACCACGCGAACATGACCGCTGCCTCATGACTCGACAACTGACGCTGGATACTGTGGGTCATGTGAAGAGCTGCGAAACACAATCATTCCTGATGTATCGATGAATGCGCGTTGTGCGGTGAAGAGTGTTATTGATTGTCGGAGGAGCGGTTGCGTCAGCAGCTTTCAACAATAACGCAAGGAGAAAGTATGAAAGAGATCAGAAGTGGAAACTTTTCCGAGAGCAGACCGGCTCGAAATGTGATCAGCGCACTGTTGCTTGCAATCACTATCCTGACGACCACCTGCATCGCAATGGCGCAAGATGAAACCGCGCTCAAGTTCAAGGGTGGTATCGGCGTGGTTCCCGTTACAGGTGTCGCCGCCAATGGCGCGATCAACCTCAACATCGTAAGGGGAGTATCTCCGGGCGGTCCCTGGCGAATTGCTGCGCTTGAAGCTGACGTAAACGCTGACGGCCATATCAAGATCGAAGGACGCGGCTTGCTCCTGGCAGCTGGGAACGGCATCGGAACCAATGCCGGGCAGAGCGTTCATGCGACATTGTTCTGTGGACCCGCTGCCACGGCCACTGCTCACAACTCAACACTTGCCGGAGTTGCCCTCGAAGCTGATGGAGACTTCAGAATCGACGACTTCTTGTCGCCGGCTCCCCCGAGTGTTTGCGAAACTCCGGTACTTCTCATCCGCAACGCTGGAGGCGTTTGGTTTGCCGCCGGCATTCAGAAGCTCGAAGAGGAACGCCGCGGCAATTAATCGTGCCACAGGTGATCAACTGATTCGAGTCCAATCGCGGCAAGCCGCTCCTTTAATAAGGATGCGGATACACTCACTGGAACAAATGGAACGAACAAAAATTTCCATTTGTTCCAATCCCCAGTTTTGTGCTGCTACCCGGCGGCTACGCCATTGATTTCATTTCGCGTGCCCGATTAGCAAATGAAGCTTCATGTTCGCGTCTTCATGCTCAAAAGGTTGTTCCCTAGCTGCGTAGAGCGGCGAAGCTGAGCGTTTGTTATCAACGACCCACAACGGGACCACTCGCCCGAACGTTCAACCAAAAGTTTAAGAATCGAGGCTGGTGCAAGCACCTGAAAAGGAAGGATTTGGTGAGCGCGGAAGGAATCGAACCTTCAACCTACTGATTAAGAGTCAGTTGCTCTGCCAGTTGAGCTACGCGCCCATCTTACGATGAGGACCCAAGGGACTGGAATGTGCGCCGATTCAGTGACTCAGAGAGGACACGCGGTTCCGGCGAGATTCGCACACCAGATGGACAGCGCATGAAGCGCTGTTTCCAACATCCTAAATGAGGTCGTCACTCTCAGCAAGTCAGGCTAACTGGCACTGGGCTAATTACAATTAGCCCAGTGCCGGCTAGCTCTCTTACTTTGTTTCCGCTGATTGCTTTCTTCTGCACTGAAAGAGGTTCGTGGGTAGGAGCTCGCGACGCTGCGAATTTCCATTGCTGCTTGCGTGCGGTAAACTTCTAATGAACGAGATCCCCTGGAAAAGCCAAGCTACTCCCCTTCCGGGCTGAAGATGCCGCCTCTTTCGACTGACAGACCTGAGTATTTCCTGAACCGTGAGCTCTCGTGGCTCAGGTTCAATCAGCGTGTTCTTGAAGAAGCGGAAGACGAAACGAATCCGCTTCTGGAGCGAGTCAAGTTTCTCAGCATTACAGCTTCGAACCTGGACGAGTTCTTCGAGGTTCGTCTGTCTGGTCTGCTACAACGCATTGAGGATGGCTACACGACGCCAGGTCCGGATGGCCTCCCTCCGGAGCAGGAGCTGGAACTCGTAATCAAGCGGACCAACGAGTTTGTGGCCGCGCAATACGCGGCATGGAATGACCGCCTGCGTCCCGCGCTGGCCGAAAATGGCATCCGCATTCTCGAGCTGAATGAGCTGGATACTAATGCTGCGGATTTTCTGAATGACTACTGCGAGCGTGAAGTAGATCCGCTGCTGACTCCGATCACGATCGATCCTGCGCATCCGTTTCCTCGCGTGGTCAATAAAGCGTTGTGCCTTGCATTTCTGCTGCGGCGGCGACGGCGATCGTCGGCGGTCTATATGGGCGTGATCACGGTACCGCGTTCCCTTCCCCGCATTCTGCGCGTCCCCTCCAGCGAAGGCACACATGACCATGTCTTTCTCGCTGATCTCGTCGCCTCTCATGCGGCCAAGATGTATCGCGGATACGAGATTGTTTCGGCCGCGGCCTTCCGAGTGACGCGTAATAGCAACCTTTATTTGCAGGAAGAAGAGTCGCGCAATCTGCTGGAATCGGTGCGCACGGAACTCCACAACCGGCGCAAGGGCGATGCGGTAAGGCTGGAGATTGAAGCCGCGGCAGCGCCGGAGATTATTGAGCGTTTGCGTGGGAACTTTGGACTGGATGAATGGCAGGTGTTCCGGACAAATGGTCCGGTGAACTTATCGCGAGTTTCCAGCATTTATGAGCAGACACAGCGCTCCGATCTCAAGTTCAAGCCTTTCGTGGCGCGCGAACTGCACCTGACGGGAAAGTCGCGGGACATCTTCGAGGAGATCCGCAAGCACGATATTCTGCTGCACCATCCGTTCGATTCATTCAATGCTGTTGTCGGATTCATCGAGACCGGGGCGAAAGATCCCAATGTGATCTCGATGCGGCAAACTTTGTACCGCACGGGCGAAGAGTCTCCGATTGTGCAGGCGATGAGCGAGGCCGCGGCCAGCAAAGAAGTCACTGTGGTAGTGGAATTGAAGGCCCGCTTCGATGAGGCTTCCAACATCCGCTGGGCGCGAAGTCTTGAGGATGCCGGCGTGCAGGTGTTCCACGGTCTGGTAGGACTAAAGACACACTGCAAACTCACTTTGCTGGTACGGCGCGATCCTGACGACGTTACCCGTCGATATGCGCACTTGGGGACGGGAAATTACAACGCGGTGACTTCACGCTTTTACACCGACCTCAGTCTTTTCACCGCTAATGAAGAAATCACGGAAGCGGTGCAGGAGGTTTTTAATTTCCTGACAGCATATGCCGACCATCCACACTATGATCCGCTGCTGGTATCCCCTGTAGACTGCGCCGAGCGCACGATTGCCCTGATTCGGCGAGAAGCCGATCACGCGAAGGCTAAACGTCCGGCACGCATCGTTGCGAAGATGAATGCGCTGCTCGACAAATCCATTATTCAGGAACTCTATCGCGCATCGCAAGCCGGAGTAGAAATCGATTTGATTGTTCGCGGGATGTGCGCTCTGCGTCCGGGAGTGCGCGGAGTCAGCGATCGAATTCGTGTGCGAAGTATTGTAGGGCGACTGCTGGAGCACAGCCGGATCTACTCTTTTGCGAATGCCGGCGATGAGGAGCTTTATGTTGGCAGCGCAGATTGGATGCCTCGGAATCTGTATGAGCGCGTTGAGGTCGTATTTCCAGTGCTCGATCCCTTATTGCGGCAGAGAGTTCGCCAGGAGATTTTGGAATCCTATCTTGCTGACACGGCGAAGGCGCGCCTCCTCGATGCAAACGGTGATTACGCCCGCATC
Source organism: Acidobacteriota bacterium (assembly GCA_003225175.1). Taxonomy (NCBI): domain Bacteria; kingdom Pseudomonadati; phylum Acidobacteriota; species Acidobacteriota bacterium. The sequence goes on along the minus strand of QIBA01000058.1, from coordinate 52,792 downwards.
GGAGCCCGTGTGAATGGCCGCGGCCGAGCGCCTGTGGTCTTCAATGCGCAGGAATTCCTGATAGGATTAGCACAGGGCAAAGAGTCGTTGGCAGCAATCCCCCCGCCGGCAGCCCGCCCACACCGTTCTCGTTATCGTCCCAGAGTTGAGCAGTTATGATCGTCTACTTCGTCCGTCACGCCAGTGCAGGCCAAAAAAAAATCAGTCCCAAGAAGGATGAAAAGCGTCCCTTGGATGCCGAAGGCATCCACCAATGCACGCAGACGGGACGCATCTTATCGGCAATGGAAGTTACCGTGGACGCCGTCATTTCCAGCCCGCTAAAACGCGCTACCCAGACGGCATCGTTGATCGCTAATGAGATCGGACACGAAGGAAAGTTGACCATCGAGAATGCGCTCCGGCCGGAGGCCAAGTATGACCACTTCCGCGACATGCTGCGCAAATACTCCAAGCTCGAAGCTCTGATGGTAGTCGGGCATAATCCGAATTTCAGCGAGTTTCTTGGCAGAATGGTCGTCGCGAACGGAGATCGCGCGTATGTCGATCTGAAGAAAGGCGCGGTCGCGAAAATCGAGTCCGAGCAGAAGAAGTTCGTTCTGCAGTGGTTACTCACCCCGCGGCTCGCCAAGGCAAGCGCGGATGCGAGCGTGAGCGAAGGTTCGACAGGACATATCGCCATCTCCCCGAATGGGAGCGGCAATGTGGAAGAAATTCCCGCGAAGGGCAAGAAAGACAAGAAGAAGAAAAAGAAACAGCTTCAGGCGGCTCTTACGAGCAAGTCGCGTCCAAACACGTCGCGAAAGTAACTGCGTTCCTTTTCCGCGGTCCACACCTCAAGATCCATCCCCGGTTTTCCGCGCAATTCGAGCATTACCTCCGCTCCTGCCTCTTTGGCACGAAGCTTCTGCACTATGCCGCGGCGTCCTTGATTTAGTGCACGCGCGATTCTCAGCAGCACGACGGCACGATCGAGGAACTCACGGGCGGATGGACGCAAATTGCGCACTTCGCGATCGCGTTCGCTGGGTCTAGATTTCCCCATATAACGTGCGATCGAAGCCACAATGTGGCGCTGCTCCGGGGAAAAGCCGAAGAGTTCCGAATTGGCAATCAGGTAATAAGTATGGCGATGCCTTCCATTGCGATTCACGTAGGAGCCCAACTCGTGAAGCATCGCCGCTGCCGCGATCCATTCCGCATAATCGCTTGGCAATCCATGAATTCCCTTCAGCGATTTAAATAATTGTTGGGATAAATCGCGAACCTGCGTTGCATGGCGAATATCTACGCTGTACCTTTTGCACAGCGAGCTCAATGCGTCCTCTCGCTCTGCTTCTAATTGCCGGTGTTGGCGGGTTCCAATGTCAGCGTCTGCTGCCATCTGTGCAAGCAGTCCGTCGCGCAAACCCAATGATGAGTACTGGAAAGAGGGCAGCCCATAGTGGGCCATCATTTCTGCGAAGACGAAAGCACCGGCGACGATGATCTCCGATCGGCGAGGAGCGATCCCGGGAAACTGAGCGCGCTCCTGTACCGACTTCTCCGCGAGATCGTGCGCCAATTCAGTGGCAATCTTGCGAGAGACTGTATGCGAATATTTCGACCGCCCCTGTAGCGCGCGCGCTGCGCCGGCTAGGGCCGCGGCTGTGCCAGAAGTGGCAATCGCCAGGTCCACGCGATAGCGGCGAATAACGGGAGCAATACGGTTGACCTGCTCAGCGATGTATTCGCGCATTCGAGCTATTTCTTTTGTTTTTGCGGGATCGTGAAGCAAGAACTCTTGCGTGAGTCGCACCGCACCTAATGGCAGGCTGAACATTTCCCGGATGTGTCCTTTTTCGGAAATAGTGACCTCGCAGCTGCCGCCTCCGAGATCGAACATGAGTACGTCTCGATTTTCGATTCGCGCGTTGGAGAGCACTCCGAGGTGAATCAGTCGCCCTTCCTCCAGACCGGAGATGATTTCGATCTTCCATCCGACTGCAGACTTCACCCATTCGATAAAGGCGCGCGAGTTCTTGGAGTCGCGCAGCGGACTTGTGCTCACGACACGTACCTTCTCCACGCGAAATTTCTGCGTGGCTCGATAAAAACGCGTGAGTACCTTGACGGTGTGCGCCATCGCGTCGGGAGCGAGTACGTTGTTGCGAAATACGGATTCTCCGAGCCGTGTAACCTCGCGATCCTCGTGAACCACTGTGAACTTGCGCCGGGTAAGTTCAGCGATCTTGAGTCGGACAGAGTTGGCGCCAATATCTACTGCCGCAAAAACTGGCATAGGGATTAAGAGGTGTCACAGTCCCTCAGGCCGCGCGTGAGGAACTACGGCCGGAACGTGCGCGCTGGGGTTCCTTTTTTGGAACGAGAGCTGCTGAGGCAAGCAATTTCCGCTCGCATTTGGAGACAGCCCGCAACGATTCCCGATACTGCTTCTGCGCGTGCTGCAAAAGTTTCGTGTGTAAAGCTGAGTTGCCAAAGATGCTCTGAACCACCTCCGACAACATCAGGTAATCGTGCCATTCCCCAATCACGTCCTGAACTGTTTTCCAGGCTTCGATCAGTCTCTCTGCCTGGGGAGTGTCTCCGGCGAGTTCCGCGGTGTAGCGAAATCGCTTGCATTCAAGCCGATATTCATGCAGATTCTCGACCGAGAGCCGGCTTCGACGCTGCACAAACGCCCGGTACTCTTCCAGTGCAAGCTCGGCACTGCCTTCTATGCGATGCGCTGGTTCGCTCGGTTGACCCGGCGATTCGTCGAGAACGCGCAGAACTCGCCAGATCCCACTCAGAATCGGATCGCGGAGGTTTGATCTTAGTTTCTTGCTGCAAGACTTCTTGCGTGCTTTCAGAATCTTCTCCAGCTGTTTTTTTTCCTTGGCTTTCACCCCAGCAATGCCGTCCAACAGATCCTGATGGACTTCGCTGTCACGCAGCTTGCCGGTAGCTTTGCGCAGCTTGTCGAGGAACTTAAGAGCCTGGCGCTGTTCTGCGTCAATGTGGGGATGGAAGATCTCACTCCAGGCCTGGAATCGGCGGAGGCTCGTCCGATAAAAATGTGCGCCTTTCGCCGTGGGCTGCTGCCGCAAATTCGCTATGGAGGCGAGCAACCGCTCGAGCGGAGAGTCAAAGTCGTCTGTGGAGGCCTTACTCAGGATCGGCATCTTGGAAGTTCAGCCTCCTAAGAATTCGCTGCATTTTAAATAACAGGGAAATTAACAGCGAATTTTTTGCAATAACTTCGAAGTTGCAGAATTCTGCCGAAAATCTGCAAATCGTGTTTTCGGAGCAGTGAATTACAGTGAAAGATCAGTGAATTCTGCTTTGCAGCAATTTAGAACGTGAATGCCAGGCCGCCCCGCACCGCACGCGCAGATTGCACGAGATAAAGTGTTCTTCCGTCCGGACTGAGGAAAGGGCGATATCCCTGCGCGAGCAGGTTGCGAACGTTTAGTACCGCTTCCACATGTCCCGGGATGAAAGAACCGCCAGGAATAGGCTGCCGAATCACGAAACTGAAGTATGGATCGGCATGACCAGGAGAGGCGTTAAAGAGATCGACCGGAGTAACAGCGTTGGAACTGGTCAGTTTGTAGGAAGCTGCCCAGCGCGTTCCAGATTCTGGGATTAGCCCATTCAACTTTGCAGTCACGGAATGCGCATCTTCGACTCGGAGCGCCTCGCGCAGATCTGCCCAGGATCCAGCTGAGTTCCAGTCGGGAGCTGTCACAGCACCGCCAAACGCATAGTCGAGCAGCGCGGTCAATTCGCGTGAGAATGTGTGCTCCGCGACCAGACGGAATCCGCGGGTTTCAAGATTGCCGCCGTTGAATGTGAAGGTATCGGAGGAGACGTCGGGGATTACATCGGAAGCGATCGAGGAGACGTCACCAGAGCCGGTCAAAGCCAGATTGGAGACCCGGTCAAAGAAGAGCGCTGCCTGGACCTTTGTATCTCCATGTTTGCGTGAAACGGAAATCTCCTGATGCCGATCACGCTCTAAAGCAGGAGCATAGCCGACCACCGACATGCGTGGCGTCGAAACCACTTGATCGTCGTTGCCGTTATCCAGCGCACGGTCAAAGGCACTCGCCGGTTCTGCAGTCGCATAGCGGTACTCCAGAACCATGTTCTTGCCAAGGTGCAGCCCAGCCGTGGCAAAAGGACGAACTCCGCTGATGCGCCGAATAAACTGAACTCCCTGTACTTCACTGCCGTATGTCAGATCGATTAGTCCGCCGACATTCGTGGTATTAGAGAAAGTAAACGCCACGGAGCTGAGTGCATTCGCGGCGATGCTTCCAGGGGGTGCTGTGTGGCGAAGCGTGACTGCTATGGTAGGTGTGTCGCCAGTTGCAAACTGATGCCTATAGGCGGTGCGGATCACTCCTGCAGGTTGCCCATTTCCGTTGCCTACCTTGCCGTCGAATGACAACATGTCCGCGGAAAACAAGGCTTGGCGAACGTCGAAACTGGTTCCGTAGTCTGGCGCGCTGCCGAAGCCATCTGCCTGCGCCCCAGCCACAAATGCAACTTTGCCGCTGACAGAATGGCTCTCCTGATGCTCGCACTTTGCTGAGGTAGCAAGAATGAGCCCGTTGTCTTCATCGAAGCGCAGGATAGGACGGTTCGAGGCTGAGCGAAGCAGCCACTTCCAATCATCCTGGTCCTGATCAGAAAGCTGGCGCGGAGGCAGGAAACGTATGGCCTCGGCAAGAGTGTTCAGCGTCACATTGATAACAGCGCGTCCGCCAGAACGTATGACTACATTTTCCACGAGCGAGGGGAGGAAGGAGGCAGCCGTCACCTTGAGCCGGTAGTTTCCAGGCGTGACGCTGGGAACCTGGAAAGATCCCGCCTGACCGGTAAAGGCGACGATCGGCTGAAGAGTTCCCATAGCGAAGACTTCAACCAGCGCGCCCATCTGCGGAGTCCCATCCGCGCTCTTCACTATGCCTGAAATGGAGCCCGAGGTCGCAGCGCACACCGGGAGCGCTGCGCCTAACAGCACAACCAACCACTTACGCCGGTTTGCCATTTATCCACCCCTGGATATCGAACCTATGTCCGCCAGATTCGAGCAGCGGCAAGGTTCCTATCGATCACCCGGTCCCCAGTACGAAATGGACTCCAGTTCCTGCTGACCTTCTACTGAACCAGGAACTTCGCCGTTGGGGCGATCGACTGCTTGGAAATATTGTCGTTCACTTTGATCGTCAGCTCGTACGCGCCGGGTTCAAGACTGGCCAGCGACATGCTCTTCTCGAGCGTGATCTGGTCGCCGGCATTGCCGAGCTGATCGGTCGTTTCCACTGCATGAACAACAGCCTTCTTCGTGGCTGAGTTCACAATGTCGTATTCAATTTGTGCTGAAGACTTCTTGCTCTGATCATTGATCCCAAGGTTATATACCTGCATCCAGAAATTCAGCTTCTGGTTGCGGTTGAACTTGGCCGGAGTCCCATCAGCACTATCGAGCCGAGGCCGAACCTTCGTTGTGCCGATTACAAAGTTCCCTGCGCCTACAGACTTTGACGGAACCTTCTCCATCACGTCAGCAAGAATGAGCGTCGAGTTCGTCAACCCCTTGTCGTCGCTCATATCAGGAACGATGATTCCACGGGACCACGTGCCCATGCGGTCGCCATTCACATCCTTCACAACGATATCGAAACGATAGCGCCCAGGGCGGAGCGGCAGCGCCTTCCAGTAAATCGAGGCATTGTCAAGAAGCTTGGGCAGCAGTTCTGCGGGCTGATCGTCCTGAACTGTGTCTTCGAAAGTCTGAGCAATGCGGCCCGTGAGAGTGGTGACGCGACCATAGATGTTCAGCGTTCCGCGTTCCACCCCATCTTTATTGACGTAAGTTACATTTCTCTTCCGGATTTGCAGCGTTACCGGTACTAGAACGGTATCGCTGGTCACACGTACAAAATCGGCTCGAACGTCGAAGGGAAGGAGGTTGTAACGAACTTTGCTAGTGACAACTTCGTCCAGATCCTTGAACTTGATTGCGGGCGGACGATTCAGTTTCGCAAACTCTTCTAACCGGTCGAACTGCTTGCTTTGGAGGTTCTGGTTGAACGGTCCAGCTCCCAGTTGCTCAAGGCCGCTATTAGTGAAGCGGTCTGCCTTGGAGGCGAGTCCCATTTGTTCATACAGCGTCAGGCCGGCGCCAGGGACATTCTTTAGCGCGTCCTTTTCGGAGCGGTCGATCGTCATGTGATAGTCGCCGCACATGCACGTGTCGACGAACTCAATGATGATTTCCTGCCCGATTCCTTCCAGATAACGATAACGCCAGGTTTCGAATGGGTAGGTAGAGGTTTCGCCGCCACCCTCTTCCATCGGACGCTCGTAGGTGCCACCGCTCGGGTGCGAGTCGATCTCGTCCGGTTTGCCATACATGATGTACATGCGACCACGATCAGTTTTCCATCCAGGAATGCCGGCTGCGAAGTGCTCGTTGGAATAAGCGATACGCGAGTAATGCTCTTCTTTGAATTCGTTTTCTACCGTATCGGGCGTGGGATCACGCCGCGCCCAGAAGGCTTCAATGAAGTTGTCGCGTTCTTCGTCGTTCGAGAGTTGCTTGAATGCAGACTTCTCTTCATCGGTGATGATGTAGCGAACATCCTCGTCGAGCCATTTTTTGTAGACGGTCTCGACTTCTTTCTTGAATCGCCGTTCCTGCTCTTTCTTTTCCTTGTCTGTGAGCTGTCGCTTGCGCTTGTCAACATCCGGCGAACTTTGATCGGCGTTCGTGGTTTTAATTGTCGCGGCCGGCTGATCAGGTTTCGACGAATTCGAAACATCAGCGGACGCAGTCTGCGCCACCAAGAATCCCGGCAAAACTGAGAGTAGGGAAAAGATAAAAAGGAGCGAAAACTTGCGGACTAATGAAGAATGCATGCTGCGACCCACCCCTCAGAGACACACGTTGGGCTTCATTATTTTAGGCACTTCCACGTATCGGAGCAAGCAAACCGTCACAATTATGTATGGCAAATGAAGGCGGAGTGTCTGCCGCAAGTTTACACCTGTCGACAGCCGTAACTCACGCTATAATTAACATTCCCGGCTAGTTGAGTTTCTTCCTCGTCTGCTCCCAGCCGAAGGACTGTCTATCCTCGACTGCCCTAGAAACTTTTTGTCTGAAGTTGGCGTATCACCGCCTGGAGGGTGCATGCCAGACACGCAAACACTTGATCTGCCGGTTGGTGGCAGCCCCAGACCTTCTGTCGTCACCAGCACTTACGGCGCTCCGGAACGCAAGAAGGGCAGCAACGCGAAGAAGATCATCATTGCCGTTGCTGTCGTTGTGGTGCTGGCTGCCCTCATCGCCGTCAGCGTCCGGAGCAGCCAGAGCAATGTCATCACGATTACGACTTCTAAGGTGACGCGAGAGGATATCTCAAGCGTAGTTACCGGCTCAGGAGAGATCAAGGCAAAGACGTACGTGAACATTGGAGCCCAGGGCTTTGGGAAGATCGTCAAGCTGTATGTGAAGGAAGGCGATAAAGTCACGCGTGGTCAAAAACTGGCACAGCTGGAAAACGTTCAGAGTTCGGCAGATGTGAACGCGCAGCGTGCCGGCATCGAAACCGCGCAGAAGGATCTTGATTCTGCCAACGCCGCCATCCAGACCTCAATGGCTGAGGTGGCACGGGATAAGGCCGATCTCGAGCAGAAGACTCTCGATTACAACCGTGCGAAGGATCTTTATCAAAGCCAGCTCATCTCCAAGTCCGACTTCGACGCCAAGAAAGCCGGCTATGACGTCGCAGTAGCAACCCTGAGCGCCGACCAGGCCAAAGTCTCTCAGATGAGCGCGCAGAGGGCATCTAGCGTCGGCCGTGTAAGCCAGGCGAATGCCATGTTGAGTAAGTTGACGGACGTTTTGGGTAAGACTGAATACGTTGCGCCGTTTGACGGCATCGTTACCAACCTCCCTGTACGCGAAGGAGAGACAGTTGTCGTTGGCATTCAGAATTCGCCTGGCAGCACGCTCATGACCTTGGCGGACATGTCCGTGGTTACAGCAGAAGTTCGCGTCGATGAGACGGATATCGTGAACGTGAAGCTCGGGGAATCTGCCGACGTAACCATCGATGCCCTTCCCGATCATGTCTTCAAGGGCCGCGTGACAGAGATCGGCGATCAAGCCCTGGTGCGCTCCTCCGGAGTTGCTACCTCGCAGACGACTGCAGGAACCCAGGAAGCCAAGGACTTCAAGGTCGTCGTCACGGTGGACAATCCGCCGGAAAATCTGCGTCCGGGATTCTCGACGACTGCGAAGATCACCACGGCCAGCAAGAGCAACGTGGTCGCAGTTCCTATTCAGGCATTGACGATCAGGACTCAGGGCGATCTGGATACGCAACGCGCTGCGGCTGCTGGAAAGAAGGGATCTGCTGCGGCCAAAGCGTCTCAAAGTGGCATTAAGGATCCGAAGGGCAAGAAGGAAATTCAGGGAATCTTCGTAGTTGATAGGAATACAAAAAAGGTCGATTTCAAGCCTGTTGAAACCGGCATTCAAGGCTCCACGGATATGGAAGTCCTCAGCGGCCTCACTGAAGGCCAGGAAATTGTCACTGGCAGCTACAAAGTCCTGCGCACGTTGAAAATCGGCGCCAAGGTCAAAGTAGACAACAGCATTGGGAAAAAGGACGACAACTCCTAGTAACCGTAGCTCTTTGGGAACGTCTATAGCGTGAATAGGGTGTTTTCGTCCAATATTGGGGAACCGGATTTTGTGTCTCCCCGTATTTGGTGTTAGGAGACCGGAATGGCGACGCAAATGGCAGAACTGACCACGATGGACGCGATTAGCACCCGGCCAGCGACCTCCGCAATGATCAGAGTCGAGGATCTCTGGAAGACCTATGACATGGGTTCAGAGCAGCAGGTCCATGCGTTGCGTGGCGTCAATATCGAAATCAAACGGAATGAATATGTCGCCATCATGGGCCCCTCCGGTTCGGGTAAGTCGACGTTAATGAACCTGATCGGATGTCTGGACACTCCAAGCCGTGGCCAGTACTGGCTCAACGGACATCTGGTAAGTGAACTTGACGATGATGAACTCGCAAGAATCCGTAACAAGGAGATCGGCTTCGTCTTCCAGACGTTCAACCTGCTGGCTCGTGCGACAGCTCTGCACAATGTCGAGCTTCCGCTGATTTATAACGGCACGCCTTCGGAAGAGCGCATTCGCCGCGCCAAAGAAGCGCTGCGCAAAGTTGATCTCGAACCCCGAATGATGCACAAGCCCAACGAACTCTCCGGCGGCCAGCGCCAGAGAGTCGCGATCGCGCGCGCCCTGGTAAATAGTCCTTCCATCATCCTGGCCGATGAGCCTACCGGCAATCTCGATTCCCAAACCGGTAATGAAATTATGGCTTTGATGGATCACCTGCATTCCCAGGGGAACACTATTGTCCTTGTGACCCACGAGCATGACATCTCCGAGTACGCGCATCGCGTGATCTACATCCGCGACGGCATCATCGCCGACGATCGTAAAACAGGACGGCAGGTTTAGGAGCTCCAGCAAAGACGCTGCATTGGGGCGTCTTAAGCAAAACGCAGCAAACGTTCCGTACAATCGCAAGCATGGAAAAAAGGGTCCGGGTCTTTTCAAATTTCAAAGACGCCGACGAAGCGGATGCCCGTGAGCACATGGCCATGTCTCCGGACGAAACGCATCGCATTGGTAATTGAGCTCCGCGACCGCCGTCACCCCGATGCCGCTAAGCAAGGACTTGCGCGAGTTTGTCGGATTATCAAACGCGAACAGAGTTGAATATCCTGTGGCAGGAGCCTGCGCGGTTGCGTATTACGGCGTTCGATTCTCAGTCGTATCGCTCGTAGATAATCTGCTTGCGGTCCCAGCCAAGCTCCTCTTTCAGCAACTTTCTCGTTGCCGAGATCATGTCGTTCAGCCCGCAGACATAAGCATCCATATTCGTGCGTTCTGATTCGGGACGAGCCATGACAATCTTTCGAACCTGGTGCTGCACATAGCCGCGCTCACCCTTCCAGTCGTCGGGAGCGCGACTCAACGTAATTACGTAATGAAAGTTTGGGAAGTCGTGCGCGATGAGATCGAAGTAGTCTTTGTAGTAGATATCAACCGGGTAACGCGTGCCATATACCAGATGAATCTCGTGTTCCTGATGGCGCGACTCGTCAGCGAATAACCACTGCACAAATCCTCGGATCGGAGCTATTCCGGTTCCTGTCGCGATAAGAATCGAGTCGCGCAGCGGATTTCGCAGCACGAATGTGCCGTGCGGACCGTGAAACTTTACCGTCTCTCCTTCTTTCATGTCGCATAGAAAGTTGGAGAAGAATCCTTCTTCGACGCGATTGAGGCACAAATCAAACTCGTTCTTTCTCGGCGCCGAGGCAAGAGAATATGCGCGCGTAATCGTCTTGCCATCATGAGGCGCAACCATCGAAATAAATTGGCCAGCCGTGAAATCGAAACGCTTCATGTCCTCAATGGAGAAGACCAGATGCTTGGTTTCGCTCGACTTTGAAAGCCACTCCTGATGCACGAGGTGCGCCGTGTGTAATGGCCGCTCGATCAAATCTGTTCCTCAAAGATGGAGACTAACGCGTTATCCACGCGCGCAAGACAGTCTAGGATTCATGGTTCTTGACCGGCACCTGTTCGTCGCCGAGAACTGGCGAGGATTCCTGCGGTGCAGTGCCCTCGCCCAGTTCGAACAAAGCGGCCACCTGATATCCGGCCGCTTCAGCTGCGTCAATTCGGGACTCGATTTGCAGTTCAAGCTCGTGCAGTTTTCTCGGATCGGGTGTCGCCAACTCTGCGATGCGCAGTAGCGCGGGAAGCGCCGTCCACCAGAGCAGGCATCCATACATCTCCTTGCTGAAGTAGCGAATACCCTGGTAGTCGTGAACATTGATCAGCCAGGATACGTCGGGATCGTGCAGCCAGCTATATGGCGACTTAGCTGAACGCCGCGCTCCGGGCAACCATGCCTCATTTGCCAATATAGCCCGAATGCGCGCGGCTGCTCTCCAGTGCTCCTCGCCAGTGAGACCAAATCGGGAAAGAGCATTGGCAATTGGCTCGCGCAATCTAAGAGCATCAAACAGCCTGGCACCAGCTGCATCGGGCTCCGATGTACTCAGCAGCTCGCCAAGAGCTCGTACCGTGGCCCACGCAATCACCGTAGCCCAGCGTGCAGCGTTTTCCTTTCCTGCGTCATTAGGAAGAACCGTGCAGGCTTCCGTTGACCATGCCACGCGAAAATGTTTTTCCAGTGATGGAATGCGGCGCGCCGCTTCCACCCACCTTGTGAAAGAGGCGACGGCTTCTTCGACGCTTCCTAGCCATTCATTCTGCTGCGGCACTCCGAGGGACTCGGCCGACTCACCTGAAATGAGACCTTGAGCAGCTAACAGCATTGAGTGCAAACGCTGGATGAGTTCATCGAGCCGCTCTTTTCTTAAGTGAGACGAGTGCCCATCGCCGCTCACGAGCTCTTGTTTCGACTTCTCTGCCGAAGTCTTCTTTGTCGATACAGCCGCGCCTTCAAGTACAGGAGCACCTTCCTTTCCCGCCGGCTCTTTTTCGATTCGCGGAACATCGAAGAGCTGCTCGATAAGCACCGCATCGAGAATCGCGTACAGCCCATCATGCACAGGCTTAAGCTGCAGGTCGCGCATCGCGTCTGCCAGGCTGGCGACGCCTCGTCCGCGCAAGTGCTCGTAGAGCTCACGCCAGGGATGACTGACGTCATCGCGGAGATGTTTCCAATCCATGAACACGTGACATTGATACGCGCCCAAATCGAATCGCATTCCTTTCTCTTTCAACTCGCGGCCGCTGTAAATGTGTTCAAGCCCGGTTACTGCGTCAAGTGCAGCCACGAACTGCGCCCCATCGCCAGAGATATCGAACGCGCTCGCGAGATCACGCTGTCGAAGTGCTCTGCCTCCGTCCGGGAATTTCTCGGCATAGGCGCTGGAGATTCGAATCCAGCCGTGCGCATCCGCAAATTTGTTGTTGTAGATGACCAGCGCTCGCCGGCTCCCTTCTCCATTCGAATAGGCAAAAACATTTTCATTCACCGCGCCTGAATCGCTGTAAAAATCATAGAGCAGGAAATTGCGCACTTCCGCGAACAATCCGCGCCGGTGCAATAAAGGAGAAATCTGACGCTCATGGCGCGACACGAGCCACGGATCCGGAGACTCGTCGTGATAGGCGCGGCGATACTCCATTCCATAACGCTCGGTGTAGCCCTCCACCTGTCCGTGTCCAAACATCGGTAATCCAGGCAGCGTGGCCATCAGCGTGCAGACCCCGAAGTACTTGTCCCCCTTCCCAAATTGGTCTACAGCCGTGCGCTCGTCGGGATTGTTCATGAAATTAACATAGCGCTTGAGAATTTCCGGATCGAACTCCAGCGTGTTCTTGATCACGTTGCGATAATTCGCGTTCTCTTCATCGCGCAGCATGTTCATGAACGCGCTGTTGTACACGCGATGCATGCCCAGCGTTCGCACGAAATATCCTTCGAGCAGCCAGAAGGCTTCCGCAAGGAGGAGGGTGCCCGGAGCTTCGGCCGCGCACCGATCCACCACCTCGCGCCAGAACTCGTTTGGTATGGCCGCGTCGAATTCCGGCTTGGTGAGTCCATGCTCAGCACGCGACGGAATCGCGCCGCCGGTTCCCGGAACGGGATACCAAAGCCGTTGGTAATGCTGCTTGGCTAACGTCATCGCAGCGTCAAAGCGGATCACCGGAGACAGCCGAGCAACGTAGAGAATCTTCTGAATCACCGCCTCCCGAACTTCGGGGTTCAGATAATTCAACTGCGCGGTGTCATTCCAGGGATAGCTTGTCCCATCGTTGCCGTGGTAGATGTATCGCGTCTCGCTGCTCCAGCGATCGCGGCGACGAAAGACAACGGCGGCATCCGTCTTGTTGTAATAGTGATCTTCGATCTTGATTTCCACGCGGCCGTCTGTAGAAAGATCGGGCCCATCGAACCGGTAAGCGGGAAACGGAGGATAAGGAAGAGAGATGAACCAGTCGGGATGCTCAGCGACCCAGCGCGAATCGATACCGGTGTGGTTCGGGACCATATCAGTGCCCATGCGAATCCCACGGGCGGCGGCGCGATCTCGCAGATTGAAGTACGCGCCTTCGCCTCCAAGCTCATCTGCGATGGTGTAGTCGAATAGCGAATACGCAGAAGCTGCGGCGTCGGGGTTTCCAGTAAGCTGCTTGATTCTCTGTGAAGCCTTGCTTCGCTCCCAGACCCCAATCAACCAGAGCACATTGAATCCGCGCCGCGCGAGTGCATCGACTTCCTCATTTGGAACCTGGTCGAGGCGGTGAATGTGCCTCTGATAGGCCCGCGATAATTGATCGAGCCATACGAAGGTGCTCTTGGCAATCATTACCGTTCGCGGCATCCAGTCCACATCGGGACTGAAGCGTTCGTACTCTGGCTCTTTCAGGTTGTAATGCGGAACAGCTGCGGCGCTGGAATCACCGCGATCCTGCGGCAATCCAAAGTGGGCAGCGTGATCCGCCGGATGGAAGCGCATCCAGATCGCGAGTTCTTCTTCTTTGAAAATATCGAGAGCCACCAGAATGCGCCGGATCATCTCGCCCAGCACGTCTGGCCATGTCTCACGCATGTAGGCAAGCTGTCCTTCGAGAGAATCAGGCGATGCCAGTGCGGGCGCGCGCAGCAGATCAATAAGGTTCTGATTTGCCGGACCGAAGCCCGGGCGAGTCTTGAAATATTCCTTCAGGTTCGAGGTGATCTTCGGATAAGCCGTGTTCTTCTTGAGCTCCGAATCGTCGAACAGTTCTTTGAAGCGATGGAACGCCGGATTGGAATTTGCCAACCAGAGCATCATCAGTTCTTCGAGAGCGACTGCGCGACGAGACGTATCCCCGCTCGAAGCGTTTAGCCATTCACTGGCAGATTGCTTGCCCGTATACACATCGAGCGGTGGAAACTGATCCGTGAAAGCAAGCAGAGTGCTCTCTACCGAGTCACGGCCGACCTGATCTTCGAACCACGCGAGCGCATCAATCATCACTTTCGGATCTCGTTGACGGCGGTACTGCGCGATTAACGCGTGCAGCAACTCGTCAATTAGCGCCATCGCGTTCAGCGCGCCGGCGTGGATCGTCCGCTCTGGATCGCGTTCCACATCACGCTGTCTATTCATCTTTTCGGCAAAGCGGCGGCTGGCACCAACGTTCGCAAACAACACGTTGCCGGTCCACGAGAACAGTTCCTCCTCAAAGCCGTAGCGCTGGCGCGCCGCGCGAGAGACGTGGAACTCGAACTTGAGCGGAAAGTCCATAGGCTGCAAGCTCTCTATTAGAACAGAACCGAGTGAAGTGTGATTACTCGGCGCAATGTCCCGATGCCTAGTTCAAAGACATCAGCCCACGAGAGCTACTCGAGGATATCGAGCGCCTGTAGTTTGCTGGATGGTGATCAGCGGAAGCTGAGCAGCAGATCGCTCAGCCCAAATGCGGCATTCTGCTGCTTCAAGTGCTGGTTCAGAAAACGCAGTGTTCGCGTAAGAGCGTCCATTTGCGCCAGACCCGTGAAGCTATGTCCCTGTCCGGATATATCTTCAGCTCGTGTTTGGTTCCGAGTCGCTTGAGCAGTGATTCAACCACGAGCGCTTCGCTGATGGGCACCGTCGCATCTGCTTCTCCGTGCAGCAGCAGTGTCGGTGGCATGTACGTAGTTTCGGCGACAATCTCAGGCGGCATTCCGGCCATGAGACTGGCAACAGCGGTGATCCGACGATCCTTAGACGCAAGTGACAGCGAGAGGTATCCGCCGAGCGAGACGCCCAGCATTCCGATCCGCCGCGGATCAACTTTGGGATGTCGCTCTACGAAAGTCACAGCATCGGCCAATGTAACCAACCAGGTAATGAAGTCCGTGCGAATTCCAGAGATGCTGGCCCATATTGTTCCAGTCGCATCGAAGTAACGCACGAAGAAGACGACATAAGCAAGATTCGCGAGCTGCTGGGCATATGCACCGACAAAAGAGCTGACCGGGCCGGAGGAGCCGTGAATAACCAGCAGAGCTGGAAAAGTTCCAGAGCGCTGCGGCTCATAGACCACCACGCCTATGTTTTTATCCTGAGACTTATAGGAGAGCACTACCTTATTAGACGAGCAGCACGGTTTGGCAGATACAAATTGTGAACCCTACGTTGTCTACTCGACGGTGACGGACTTAGCCAAGTTTCGCGGCTGATCCACGTCGCAGCCTCGCCGGACTGCTATGTGATACGCCAGAAGCTGCAGGGGGACGACTTCCAGAATCGGAAGCAGCAACTCTGGAGCTTTTGGCACATATAAGACGTGGTCCGCGGACTCGCGAATTTCTTCGTCCCCTTCCGTAGCAATAGCAATCACTTTGCCCGATCTCGCTGTGACTTCCTTGATGTTTGAGGTGGTTTTTTCATACCGCAGCACCGAATCGGGATCGTCGGGATCTTTCGTCGCGAGAACAACGACAGGAAGATTTTCATCAATCAGCGCGTTCGGACCGTGCTTCATCTCCCCCGCAGGATAGCCCTCCGCGTGAATGTAGCTGATCTCTTTGAGCTTGAGAGCGCCTTCCAGCGCGATGGGATAGTGAATGCCCCGGCCCAGGAACAGGAAACCCCCGACTTTCTGATATTGCCTGGCCAAATGATCGCAGGCCTCGTCGTGGTTCAGAATCGATTCCAGCTTTC
Source organism: Acidobacteriota bacterium (assembly GCA_003225175.1). Taxonomy (NCBI): domain Bacteria; kingdom Pseudomonadati; phylum Acidobacteriota; species Acidobacteriota bacterium. The sequence continues at coordinate 37,021 of QIBA01000058.1, read as the reverse complement.
CTGGAAGTTTGGTGAGCTCTTGCACCAGCTTGATCGATTGTTGCTCGCTTAATTGATTCCGCTTTTGCGCGAGAAACATCGCAAACAGGAACAGCGCCGTAAGCTGCGCCGTAAATGCCTTCGTTGAAGCAACGCCGATTTCGGGACCAGCGTGAGTGTAGATCGTTCCGGCAGCTTCACGGGCGATCATCGCGCCAACTACGTTGCAGATCGCGAGCGTCTTGGAGCCTTTCGCCCTGGACTCGCGCTGGGCTGCGATCGTATCGGCGGTTTCGCCCGACTGTGTAATTAGCAGCGTTAGGGCATCAGGTCCTGTTATGGGATCGCGATAGCGATATTCGCTGGCATAATCCACTTCCACCGGCATACGGGCGAGTCGTTCGATCATGAACTTGCCGGCGAGACCAGCGTGCCAACTGGTTCCACATGCAGCGATATTTACCTTGTTCGCTTTGCGGAACTCGTCCTCGCTGATTTCCATTTCTTCGAGGAATATCTTGCCGGAGTCCTGCGAGATGCGTCCCAAAGTGGTATCGCGGACGGCACGCGGTTGCTCATAAATCTCCTTGAGCATGAAGTGCTTGAAGCCGCCTTTTTCCGCCTGGATTGGATCCCAGGTCACGCGCTGCACTTTCCTTTGAATCCCTTTGCCGTCGAAATCCGTGAGGTGAACGCCCGAAGAAGTAATTACCGCCAGGTCACCATCGGCGAGAAAGAAAAGATCGCGAGTATGGTGAAGAATCGCCGGAATATCCGAAGCTACGAAGTATTCGTTCTGTCCAAGGCCAACTACGGCCGGCGGTCCGTTGCGAGCTGCAACGATCTTGTTCGGTTCATCGGCGCTGATAACCACGAGCGCGAAAACGCCGGTGAGCTGTTTCACAGTCTTACGGACCGCCTCTTCGAGTGAAGGACGCGTGCCGTTGCCGCTCTTCAGAGCATTTTCAATCAGGTGAGCGATGACTTCGGTATCTGTCTCGGTTGAGAACTTATGCCCTTCTTCGATCAGCCTCTTCTTTAGCGAGAGATAGTTTTCGACAATACCGTTATGAACAACCACCACGCGTCCCGTGCAGTCGCGATGTGGATGAGCATTCTCTTCCGTAGGACGTCCATGGGTGGCCCAGCGCGTGTGCCCAATGCCGTATGAGCCTTCGAGAGGCTTGTGGCGGATGACCTCTTCCAGATTCCGCAGCTTGCCCTCCGCACGGCGGACCTGAAGTCCATCTCCGTTACCGGCGACGGCAATCCCCGCGGAGTCGTACCCGCGATACTCAAGCTTGCGCAGACCCTCGATGATTACCGGGACCACGCTCTTCTGACCTACGTACCCGACGATGCCACACATACGTGGAAGTTCCTCAACTTCTGGGAGAGACCTTATGGCCGAAGCAATCCTATTTTATGGATGCGAGTTGCTGTTCAGGAGCTTACCTGAATTCCTTCGCTGGGGGCAGGTTACGCGGGGGACGACGAAAAGCTGCTCGTGCCTAATCTTCGAGCGTGTAGGCAAACTCCTCAATCACAGGATTCGTGAGCACTTCGCGGGCAATGCGCTCGACCTCTGCTCGTATTGTTTCCTTCTCAAGATTCGGTTGCAGCGTCAGCAAAAAGTACTTGCCCTGACGGACGTCTTCCACGCCCACATAATTCATCTTTTTCAGAGCGCCTTGAATTGTTTTTCCCTGGGGATCGAGAACCGTGGTTTTGAGGGTGACGTAAACGTGTGCCTTCATCGAATCCTGCGTCGATTATACGGGAGCCCGAACGATACACTGGCAGAATGATCGATTACGTCGCCCTCCCGCTCGGGGATAAAGCACCCGAAGTTATAAACATGGTGGTGGAGATTCCCCTTCAATCCATCAATAAGTATGAGTACGACAAAAAACTCCATGTCTTTCGCCTAGACCGCAACCTTTACTCCCCGGTGCACTTTCCTGGCGACTATGGGTTTCTACCGAGCACGCTCAGCCATGATGGCGATCCCCTGGATGTTTTAATCCTGGTCGACAGTCCCAGCTTTACTGGATGCGTGATGGAAGTACGTCCCATCGGAGTTCTCGACATGCTTGACCAGGGTGTGCATGACGAGAAATTGCTGGCGGTAGGCAAGTGCAATCCGCGCTATAAGGACGTCTGGAACTACTCTGAGATTTATCCCCACATCCTTCGCGAAATCATGCACTTCTTTTCCATCTACAAAGATCTGGAAGGCAAACGCGTCGAAACCAAAGGGTGGCAGGATGCCTCGGCCGCGCGGGCGCTCATAACCGAGAGTCAGAGGGCCTACTCCGAGCAGCAAAGACGGGCAGCGGGTAAGACCAGTTAGAGAATGCCCAAATAATCGAGCAGAGAGCAAGGGATTTCCGGCGTGGTTAGCGGCGCTTTGAAAAGACGTTCTAGATTAATTTCCCAGCGAACACTACAAGCCAAACAGCTCCCTCAAGCGCTTCGTCTGCGCCCGGCTGACCGGCAGCTCGGTGTGTTTGCGATCGTCCATGCGAAGCTGGTAGGAGCTCTTGAACCAGGGCAGGACCTCCTTGATCCGGTTGATGTTCACCACGTGCGAGCGATGGGCTCTCCAGAAGAGGTTGGGATCAAGGGTTTCAAGCAGTTCTTCCAGCGTCCGGCAGTTGGAATGTCCTTCCATGCTGGAGGTCGCTACGGTGATCACGCCTTCGTCGATCGTGGCGAAACATACGTCCTTCTGATCCACCAGGATCAACCTTCCCGCCGATCGCAGCAGGATCTTCTGCTGCTGCGGCTTCTGCTGCTGCTCCAGAAGGTTGATGAGAGATTCCAGACGCTCACTCGATGGCGGCGCTGCTGAAAGCTTCTGCTTTGCCTTCTCCACTGACTGAACCACCCGCTTCTTGTCGAACGGCTTGAGCAGATAGTCCACGGCGTTCACCTCGAATGCCCGGACGGCGTACTGGTCGAATGCCGTAGCGAAAACGATCTGCGGAAGGGGATGCTTCTTATCGACTAACTTCTTGATCACCCCAAACCCATCAAGCCCAGGCATCTGAACATCGAGGAACACGAGCTCGGGGTTGTGCTCGCGGATAAGATGGATGGCTTCGACCCCGTTACTTCCCTGCGCGACCACCTCGACATCGCCAACGCTCTTCAGTAGATAAGTCAGCTCTTCGCGGGAGAGCTGCTCGTCGTCAACGATGATGGTGGAGATAGCCATGGAACTGAACTGAAGTATAAACGCTGGCTAGGGAATGCGCCGTCTACGACTCCGTTGGCGGAACTCGCCAAGGCAGCCGGGCATCGCTCCTCCACATCCACTCCTAAGAGGGAAATCTGGAGGATAACGAGTGGCAAAGAAAAAGTCGGGAATGGCCAATCCTGCTCGGCTCGAGGCGATCGATGAGAAGCAGAACGTTCGCGTTGTGATCGAGACACCCAAAGGCAGCCGCAACAAATATGCGTTCGATCCTGAGCAGCGTGTTTTTATGCTGAAGAAAGTTCTGCCCGAGGGGATGGTCTTTCCTCATGATTTTGGTTTCATTCCATCTACAGAGGCTGAGGATGGCGATCCACTCGATGTTCTCATCCTTATGGACCAGCCGGCTTTTCCGGGATGTGTCGTTCAGGCGAGGGTTATCGGCATGATTGAGGGTGAGCAAAAAGAGGATGGCAAGACGCAGCGCAATGACCGGTTGTTGGCGGTCGCCGAATCAAGTCACACACATTCCGATGTACGTTCGGTGAGTGATCTGAACCGCTCCCTGCTGAAAGAAGTCGAGGAGTTCTTCGTCAATTACCATACCAACGATGGGACCAAGTTCAAGGTGCTGGGGTGCAAAGGTCCAGACGCCGCGTTCAGACAGATGAAAAAGTCGCAGCGCAGGGCCGCCTAGAAACCAATAGCTTATCCAAATTAGCTGTTAGCCTTCTGGGTTTTGGAGGGCACGGTTTTGACAAAGCGTGAATCGTGCCGTAATTGGGCGGAAGAATCCCGCGATGCTTGCAAAGAATCTTTCGGCAGCGTCTAACGCCATAGAAGGATGACGGTAGTATTGGACAGCCCTATCTCTGCAAGCCCCCGCCTTGCGAAGTGAGTAATCACTTCTTTCGGTTCGCAGAACTCTTTCCGCTACTCCCGGTCTTGCTCCTCGCGTTGTTCTTTCGCTGCACGCCTTTCGAGTTCCCGCCGCTGGGGTTTCCGTTTCCGGAAGTTGCGGATTGTCGCGCGACGTTCTCCGGCTGTTGGGGTGCGAACATCAGCAGCAGGCTGGGTCTGCCGCCGTCGCGGCTCAGCGGGGTGAGATGGACGTCGAACATCAAGTTCGAGCGCTTTACTTTGAGCTGCTGGTTGCGTAGCAGCATGGGCGTGTTGCGTTCCACGATGGCTTTGCGGCGTCGCACCAGCCCATCGCGCACCTCCGGCTGGATGGGAAGCTGACTGAGTTCCAGGCCGATCACTGAGTTTGCCTGGATGTCGAAGAGCTTCTCTGCCGCCGAGTTCCAGAATTGCACTTTTCCATCTGAATCAAGGACCGTGACTGCCCACGGCATGCGCTCCAGGGTCTCGGCGTAGCGACTGTTCACAGAATCGAGTTCGCGGGTGCGGAACTCGAGTTCCTCATTCATGTTTTCCAGCTCTTCGTTTAACGATTGCAGCTCTTCATTTGTCGTTTCGAGCTCTTCATTCGTGGACTGCAGTTCTTCGTTCGTCGTTTCGAGCTCTTCATTGGTGGATTGCAGTTCTTCGTTGGTCGTTTCCAGCTCTTCGTTGGCAGACTGCAGTTCTTCGCCCGTAGCCTCGAGTTGTTCGATCGTGGTTTGCAGTTTTTCGCGATGGCTTATGTCTTCGGCATAGATGAGCGAACCTGCGCGCTGGCCGTTTTCGCCATTCACAGGACGAATACTGACCGCGAGCATGTGTTGTCCGTCATCGACCTTGACAGCACAATCGAATTTGACTTGCTTCCCTGGATTACGATGACTCTCTTCCAGCCGTTGGACCAATTCGGGACAGCGCGACGCCAGGGCAGACTCGGCAATATGCTGGCCGACCAATTTGCTGCCTGAGAGTCCCCATAGCGCCAGGGCCGATTTGTTTTCCGTAAGCAGCACGTCATTGCCGTCTAGCGAAAAGATGCCCGGTTCCAGAACTTCGAGCAGGGCGGAGTAATAGAGCTTTACTCGGGCCAGCTCTTCTTCGCGAGGGGACTTTTCATTGGGTGTCATGGGTTCATCCTTCCGGGACGAAGACGAACGACGTATCTCCCTACCTTCTTCGGCGTGGTTCTTGCGGAAGATGCGCCAGCGGGAATCGACGGGTTTGAACATCGTCGAATTGCTGAGCTTCGACTCGGATTTGCCGAGAAATAGTATTCCTCCTGGATCAAGCGCGTAATGTAGCCGATTCAGGATATGCATTTGCGTGATGGAATCAAAATAGATCAGAACATTGCGGCAGACAATCATCTGCACATGCGAAATGGGCGCGTCCTGCGCGAGGTCACTGCGTCCAAAGATGAGCATGCGGCGAATGTCGCGATGCACGCGCGGCAAGGTAGCTGACGAAAAGTACTTGTGCCGCCATTCTGGACGCACTCGCCGGAGTCGCTCAGCCGGATACTCTCCGCGACGCGCTGTGTTCAGGGCAGAATCGTCAACGTCGGTGGCGTAAATCTTGATGTCGAATTCTGTGATGCGTGGCCCAAAAAATTCGGCCACAAGAATCGCCAGCGAGTAGGCTTCTTCACCACTCGAGCAGCCTGCCACCCACGCGCGAAAGCTGTCGCCGGTGCGCAGACGTTTGAGTAAAAAAGGGAGGATACTGTTCGCAATCACGTCCCAGGCCTCGGGATCGCGGAAGAATTCGGTTACATTGATGAGGATGGTGTCGAGAAGCTGATTGGTTTCGCTCGGATTCGCGCGAACGTAGTCGACGTATGTAGTGTAGTCAGGAAGCGCAAGCTGCCCCATGCGCTTGCGGATTCGCCGCTCCAGTGTGGTGGGTTTATATCCCCGCAGATCGAATTCGCGTTCTTCCGCGAGAAACTGCAAAAACTCTTCGAGGTTCAAGGCACCTCATCCTTGAGCGCAAAGCATGGAAATTTGTGTCCCAATGGAGCGCGCCGGCACGACGAAGTCTGCACATCCGGTCTCAATTCCATGCTCCGGCATCGATGGGAACATGGAATCAGCCGGGTCTTGCACGATGGTGCTTGCGCCCGAAAGTTTCATGGAACGCAATCCTTTCGAGCCATCGCGTCCCGATCCCGATAGTAAAACGCCGATCATTTTCAGGCGCTTTTGTTTGGCTAAGGATTCAAACAACACATCCACTGAGGGCCGATGCATTTGTACCGGTCCGCTGGAGGTTAGATGCAACCGCCCGCCGCCTAAAACAAGATGGAAGTCTGGTGGAGCGATATATGCGACCCCAGCGCGCAGAAGCTCGCCCTCTTCTGCTTGCTTCATTTGCCAATGCGCGTTACGACCCAGTATTTGCGCTAGAAATGATTTAGATCGAGGATCAAGATGGACCACGATCAGCAGGCTTACATTCGGAATCACCGGCAGATGAGGCAGCAACTGCAGTAGACCGTTGATGCCACCAGCAGACGCTCCAATAGCGACGACGCAGACAAGCCGGGTGGGCTTCGGCCGCGGCTTCAATGCCGCCAACGCCATGTTGTGCCACTTCCGTTCTACCCGACATCTTCAGGTGAGGGCCGTCTATGATCTTGTCTACTAGCCATATTACACACTAACGTATGGCAGCGGACATCTTTAATTCAGCCCCTTAGTTCCAACCTGCGGGGGTTCCAATCCATGCACGACATCGTCGTGATCGGCGCCTCGGCTGGGGGCGTGGAAGCCCTTATACAGATCGTCAAACAGCTCTCGCCGGACACTAATGCCGCCATTTTTGTAGTCGTCCATGTCGCCCCCGACCGGCATTTGACGCTCGAACCCGGAAGTATGCAAGTGGCACGCGGGCCCAAACACAACCGTTATCGCCCGGCGATTGATCTGCTTTTCCGAACGGCGGCCCGTAATTATGGCCCGCGGGTTGTCGGGATCGTTCTCACTGGATTCCTGGATGACGGCAGCTCTGGATTGTTGGCGATCAAGAACGCCGGAGGCATCGCGATTGTGCAGGATCCGGATGATGCGCGGGTAGCTTCTATGCCCAAGAATGCACTGCAACAGGTACAGCCTGATTACTGTGTGCCGGCCGGAAGTATCGGAAATCTCATCAATCGGCTCTCAGAAACGGAGGTCAAACCGATGGTCGGTACAAACAAGGGCAATGGGGGAAGTCGGTTGGAAAAGAACAAGGCACTGACCACGTTCACCTGTCCGGACTGCCACGGAACCATCTGGGAAGTAGAGGAGAACGGCGAAGTGCGCTTCGAATGCCGCGTGGGCCACTCTTATTCACCAGAGGCAATGCGCGATGCGGCCGACGAAGAGGTGGAACGCTCCCTTTGGATCGCACTGCGCGTGCTTGAAGAGGGCGCATCGCTGGACCAGCGGCTCGCTGACGTGTCGGCGAATCGCAAGCGCGAGAATGCACACAGCTTCTACCTGCAGAAGGCGCACGACCGCAAGCGCCACGCCACAGTTCTACGTGAGTTCTTGCTGGGCTCAAAGCAGCGACAGAGTGAGGCGGAAGGTAACCAAGGTAAAGAGGAGTTGGAACGGGTGAGCTAGCTGCAAGTTCCATGCAGGATAGGTAGACACGCAGCATGCTGCGTCTCTACGGCGTGCAAACCAAGAAGGTTCGATGCCGACAAAAAACTCCAATCTCAACGAAGTCCTGGGAAAGGCCAGGGAGACGGCACGCAGGACGCAGGAGCTTCTGCGCGAGGCTGAGGCATTACACAACGTTGCGGATTCCGCTCACCGGAAGGCGGAACAGCTTCACAACAAGCTCATGGAGACCCGGCAGGCAACGCGCGATCGAAACAACCGCAAAGGCAAGAAGCACTGAGATTCATCTGTATCTAAGCCCGGCATTCGCGAAGCAGCTTCTCAGGATCTCTGGCAGCTTCCGTCTTTCACAACTCCGACGTGTCTCTGCATAACAAAGATAACAAAATTAAGGAACTCCGGATACGACGAACAGGACTATACTGAGCATCGTAAGAAATAGCTAACGATCGTGTTAGTTCCACCGTCTAGCTTCGGACAGCTCTCGCGAAATCGAGACGGTGGGCACGTGTCTATTGCGGCACGTGAACTGATGAAAGCGTCAGGAGATCTTATGGCTACCAGCGTCTACTCGCCCGGACGACGCGTCTTGCACTCCTGGAAAGAGATTTCTACTTACACAGGGCGCGGCGTTCGCACCATCCAGCGGTATGAAGTCCAATTTGGTTTTCCGGTTCACCGGCCGGCAGGATCGCCACGAAGTGCAGTCCTCGCCTTTACCGATGAGATCGACCGATGGCTGGCCGGAAGCCCCACGCGATTTGTTCAGGTCGTGACTAACCATGCACAAACGGATCACGCAGCGCGGATGCATTCCGTGTGGCTGAAAGCCAAGCTGGGATCCGAGCAGGCGCGGCGTGTGACGGAAAGACTGTCAGCCACGAAAGCCTTGCTCGATCAGCTAGCAGCCTCCCTGGAAAAAGCTCGAGCGGGTCGTGCGCAACTCGGTCCCGACTTGCAAGCTCCTCAGCAAGTCTTGGCCCCGCAAGCGCCCCCCGTACGTAATAGCCTCGCACCATAAGATTCATTCTAAGATTCACTCTCAAACGGCGAATTCGTCGGCCGCCAGCAGAACGGAACATGCTGGCGGTTCTTCGCATGGAGTGTCTTAGGGCTGCCGAACGAAACCAGAACAGCCTGAACATTGAGGGGCATCTTGCTATGACTCCTTGCGCCTTTTGACGCTTCCGCATCCGGCAAAAATCTGCCATGATCCACGCTATGAGGGACAAGCCGAAGGACCGAAATTATCTCCGGGAAGTCCGGAAGGTCTCGCGCGAAACGATCGAGCAGTCGCGCGCCCTGCGCGAGGAATCGCGACGAGCAGTGGCCAAATCCCAAGCGGCTGCCGAAGCACGAAAGAAGGAGCGCAGCGTGCATTGAATGCTGCTAATTTCTAGGCCGCACAAATCGCAATTCCCTGCAGGTTCCCTTCCTCATTCCCTGCCGGGTTTCAAATCGGCTGTATTCATGCGGGTCTGCCATAAGATTTTTTTCACCGGAAAAAGCCCCTGCTGCATTCCCTGAAGCAGGGAATTTCGTGTATTCAAATGCAAGAGCAACCGTGACTCCTAAAAATTCCTGAAGTCGGCTCGATTCACTTGCTTTTCACGTCCTTGTAACTGCGCATTCACACTCCCGCCCTATCTATGGAACTCGCTCAATATTTAGGCGAGCTTCAGCACCTGCGTTTCGCTAAGCAATCTTTTGCATCGCGTTGAAGCGAGTCATACACTGGCTCACATTTTTTTTTGGCGAAGGAGAAGGAATGAAAGCCTTGCTTCGAAGTTCGTTAGTGTGCCTGCTTTCGAGCAGCATGCTGGTAGCACAGAGCACAAGCACAAGTCAGAGCACGGTCAGCACGCAATCGAAAACCAGGAGAACGACCACTCGCCGCGCGGCGAAACCCGCAGCCGCTGCAGATTCGACAGCAGAGCAGTTGCGCGAGCTGCGAGATATGCTCAATGCGCAACAACAACAAATTCGTCAATTGCAAAGCCAGCTTGCGACCCGCGATCAGCAGGTTCAGCAGGCGCAGCAGACGGCTAATGATGCCAACGCAAAAGCAGCCGATGCTGCAGCAAAGGCGTCTGAGGCCGCTTCCACTGTGGGCGACTCCAAAACGCGGGTCGCAAGTCTAAGCGAGACCGTCAGCGCGATGAAAACGAATGATCAGAATCTAGCGGAGACGATTCAAAGCGAGCAAAAGCACGTAAATGAGGCCACTGAGACTCCTACCGCGATTCATTTCAAGGGAGCCACGATCAGCTTCACCGGCAGCTTCCTCGCAGGAGAAACGGTGTGGCGCGACCGCGGCATGGGCGCCGATGTCAACACCCAACTCACCGGCGCTCCGTTCGACGGCGCACCTAACGCGAGCCTCTCCGAGTTCAATGCCAGCGGCCGCCAGTCGCGTCTCGCAATCCTGGCCGAAGGTAAGATCGGCAACTGGACCGGGCGAGGTTACTGGGAAAGCGATTGGCTGTCCGCCGGCGTGACTTCCAACTCCAACCAAAGCAACAGTTACACAAATCGCCAGCGCCAGATCTTCGCTCAGGCCGAATCGGCGGGCGGTTGGACCATTACGGGCGGCCAGATGTGGAGCCTGGTGACGGAGACTCGCAACGGACTGCAGAACCGTACCGAGGTCCTGCCGCAGACCATTGACCCGCAATATACGGCGGGATTCTCCTGGGAGCGTCAGTTTGGCTTCCGCGTGACCAAGGCTTTCGGAAAGAAAGTCTTCCTGGGAGGAGCGATCGAAGAGGCACAGACGCTGAACCTCGGTGGTGGCGGAGCAAGTACTTTCACGTATCAGCAGGCCGGCAATACCGGCGGTCTTCTGAACAATGGCGGCAATACCGCCCAGCAGAATTACAGCTACAACTGGCTGCCGGACTTCGTCTTGAAGGCAGCCTTCGAGCCCGGCTATGGCCACTACGAAATCTTCGGGCTTCTCCGCGGATTCCGCGATCGCGTATTCCCAAACGCGACCGCAGCAAATGTTGGCACCGCTGCCAGTGCACTGGGAGCCTTCAACTACACGACTATGGCCGGCGGGGTTGGGGCAAATGCTCGCTTCGCCATCATCCCCAAGAAGCTTGATCTCGGAGTCCACATACTTGCCGGGGATGGCGTTGGACGCTACGGCGACGCAACTCTCGCAGATGTGACTACGAGGGCTGACGGAACCCTCGCACCGATTCGCAGCGGCTCCGCTCTCTTGGGATTGGAACTGCACGCGACTCCCAAATTGGAAATCTACGGCTACTACGGCGGCGACTATGCCGAGCGTCAGTTGTACAACGGAACCGGCAGCATCGGGTATGGCCGCTTTACTGCAGCCACTACTGGATGCAACGTGCCAACCATCGCCGCGACCGGCAACAACACTCCTGCTTCGAGCACTACGAATCCAGCCGCCTGCGCTCCCGATACTCGGGATGTTCAGGAAGCCTCGTTGGGTTTCTGGTACGACTTTTACCGCGGGCCAAAGGGACGCCTCCGCGAGGGGTTCCAGTACTCGTACTTGAATAAGCAGACCTGGCGCGGCACGGGCGGATCTCCGACCGCGAACACCAATATGGTTTTCACGTCGTTCCGCTATTACCTGCCTTGAGACAGTCCAAAGCGCAAACCTCCATTGCCGGTGGGGCCGCAGCCCACCGGTTTTTCTTTGGGAGAGACGCAGCATGCTGCGTCTCTAGCTACGCTTTAGAACGGCAGTCGCGCGGTGAAAATCAAATTGTGGTCAAAGGTGTGGAAGCGAGTGGCTGAAATCTGCATTCCGGTTCCCAGTGTGAGGCCTATTCGCTTATGCAGTTGAAATCGCCCAACCACGAGTCCGGGAGTGAGGAAGGTTTGCTTTTTTCCGTCGTTCACGCCGCCCTCAAAAAATGTCGAGTTAACTTCCAATTCGGGCCAAAGAAAATGTCTCGCGTGATATTGAAATGCTGTGTTCCACGCGACCGCGTGGCCTAGACGCTGCACGCTGTCCACAGGCAGGCCCACTCCCAAAGTGGACTGCACGCTGATCTTTCGGAATCCCTTGCCGGCTGCAACTGTCGGAGTTACCACCGCCGCCATAGATCCATTCTTGTAAGAACCGGTGGGAATACTTCCGCTTAGGAAAAACGTCAGAATGTAGCTGCCGTGCTCCTCGTTCCCGGAGGCAACTCGATACTTGAGCAGGAAGGTCTCGTCTCCAAAACCATCTTTGACATTCGGGTCGTGATGAATCAGGTATGGAGGAGGAGCTGCAATGATGATTTCAATGCGACGGCTCGGGATCAGTTCAAGCCCTTTTCCTCCTCCGAGGTTCAACAAATCTTTCCCGCCGGGAATCCGCTGCCGCAAGATGTCAAAACGGAACTCCTGCTCCAATCGCGGGGTCACAGTGACGAGCGGCGTCACCCAATGGGGCTGCTCCGCTTGCGTTTGAGTGACGCGAGCTTGCCAATTCTCAAAGAAATGAGCTTTGAGCGGAGCAGCTCCAGGAAGCAAACACGCGAGAAAGGCGCAGGTCCGCGCGAGGATCGGCATGCACCTATTAATACGACTCATATCATTTTTATATACGAATTCAGGCAACCGTCGTAACACCAACACCAACGACGGCAATGCTCGCTCCGGTCGAACGTTTTAATACAGAATTCATCGAGGTTTGCTAGCGTAAGCTGAATGTCCGTGCTCCACCGGCAACAACCTGTGGGATCTGCGCTGACCCCGGTCGGCGAAAACCTGCGCTTCGTGCCTCGGCGGAGCAGCCGGGCGAGCCGGTTTGCGGATTTTTCCTTTCAGGGCCTTGTCTGGTTGTCTGCCGCCGGCGTCCTGGCGATTGTCGCCTTCATCCTGACGGAGCTCATTAAGGGTTCGAGCCTCTCACTTCATCAGTTCGGCTGGAAGTTTTTCATTGGTAGCGACTGGGACCCGGTAAACGGAAATTTCGGATCTGTACCGTTCATCTACGGAACACTGGTCTCGTCGTTAGTCGCTTTGATCATTGCGGTACCCCTGAGTCTGGGCGTTGCGATTTTCATTACGGAGATGTGTCCTCGATCTCTGCGCGGGATTCTGTCGTATCTCACCGAGCTTTTAGCTGCGATACCCTCCGTGATTTACGGAATGTGGGCGATCTTTGTGCTCATCCCGCTGCTCAGGCGTTACATCGGACCTGCATTGGCGAAGACGCTTGGCTGGACAGGTCTGTTCACTGGTCCGATCTACGGAGGGGGCATGCTGACCGCCGGCATTATTCTCGCGATCATGATCGTACCCATCATTTCTTCCATCACGCGCGAGGTTCTAACCGCCGTACCACACCAGCAGCGCGAAGCTGCCCTCGCTTTGGGAGCTACGCGGTGGGAGATGATTCGAGTCGGCGTGCTGCGCAATGCCCGCGCCGGCATCTGTGGCGCGATCATCCTCGGATTAGGACGAGCTCTGGGCGAGACTATGGCTGTCACTATGGTGATCGGAAATCGTCCGGAGATTACGAAGTCGTTGTTTGCTCCGGCTTACACCATGGCAAGCGTGATTGCGAATGAATTCAGCGAAGCGACTGACGACTTGTATCTGAGCGCGCTTATCGAAATTGGACTTGCCCTATTTCTAGTGACGATCGTGGTCAACTTGTTTGCGCAACTGTTGGTCTGGAGCGTAACCCGGGGCGCTCCACGGAGAGCCAATGCCTGAGGCGAATCTCACCATCCAGTGGCATCGTCGCCTGATGGATCAGCTCGCAACCACCCTAGCAATCATTTGCGTCTTGCTGGTCATAATTCCTCTGGCAGCGATCTTTATTTACCTGGTGATTCGCGGAGTCGCGTCGCTCAATGTCGCATTCTTCACCCACATCCCCAGCGGCAGTCCGGGTGAGCCGGGAGGCGGAATGGCGAATGCGATCGTCGGATCGGCGATCGTTCTGCTCACCGGCAGCCTCATCGGTGTCCCCTTGGGAGTTGGATCGGGAATCTATTTGTCGGAATACTCGCGAGGCCAATTCGGCAGAGTTGTGCGATTTACCGCTGACGTCCTGAATGGCGTTCCCTCGATCGTAATTGGAATCGCTGTGTATGCCCTGCTGGTCATCCGCCAGAAGCATTTCTCGGCGCTGGCAGGTGGTGTCGCATTGGGAATCATGATGATTCCTATTATCACGCGCTCTACCGAAGAGATGCTGCGGCTGGTGCCTAACTCAATTCGCGAGGCCGCGCTAGGACTCGGCATACCACAGTGGCGAAGTACTCTATCCATTACGCTGCGTACTGCCATCTCGGGCGTGATCACTGGCGTGATGCTGGCGTTCGCGCGCGTGAGCGGTGAGACGGCTCCGCTTCTATTCACCGTGCTGGGGAATCAGTTCTGGAGTACAAAGCTCAATCAGCCCATCGCCGCTTTGCCGTTGCAGATCTATGTTTATGCGCTCTCGCCGTATGACGAATGGCACCGCCTTGCCTGGGGCGGCGCCCTCGTGCTCATCGTGCTCATCGTAGCAACTAGTGCCTCCGTTCGCTGGATCGCCAGTCGCGGATTCGCCGGAAGTGCTCGCTAATGGGCGTCGGCATCAAGGTTGAGAACCTCAACGCATGGTTCGGCAAACACCAGGCGCTGCACAATATCAGTATGGAGATCTTGTCGAACCATGCGACAGCCATCATTGGACCTTCCGGATGCGGCAAATCCACCTTCGTCCGCTGTCTCAATCGCATGCACGAGACCAATCCCGACGCCCGTGCCGAAGGCAAAGTGCAAGTGAAAGACATGGATGTCTACGCCGACGGTGTAGCCCCGGTCGACGTCCGTCGCCGCATCGGTATGGTGTTCCAGAAAGCTAATCCGTTTCCCAGCATGAGCATCTACGACAACGTCGCGGCTGGGCTAAAGCTGAACGGATTTCGCAACCGCAAGAAGCTGGACGAGATTGTCGAAAAGTCATTGCGAAGCTCCGCACTTTGGGACGAGGTCAAAGATGATCTCAAGAAAAAGTCCGGCGCGAGCTTGTCCGGCGGACAGCAACAGCGTCTCTGCATCGCGCGCGCTCTTGCCGTCGAGCCCGATGTCTTGCTGATGGACGAGCCAGCATCGGCGCTCGATCCAATTTCAACTTCCAAGATTGAGGATCTGATCTTCGAACTCAAAGAGAACTACACGGTCGTAATCGTCACCCACAACATGCAGCAGGCAGCGCGTGTTGCGGAATTTACCGCCTTTTTTCTTTTGGGAAAGCTGATAGAGTTCGATAAGACGGAAAAAATCTTCACAACTCCAGGCGAGAAGCGAACTGAAGACTACATTACGGGCAGGTTTGGATGACGCGTACTCGTTTTCACCAGGGACTTGATGAACTGAAACGGCGTCTGCTGATCATGGGTGGTTTCGCGGAGCAAGCCGTTGACCGCGCGATTCACGCCTACGCTACGCGCGATGTGGAGCTGTGCAAGAGAGTCCTTGAAGACGAAAAAGCCATTAACGCTTCCGAACGCGAAATTGACGAAATCGCCGTCGATCTTCTGGCCATGCAGCAGCCGATGGCTGTCGATCTGCGATTCCTTTTTTCGGTGATCAAGATCAACGCCGATCTGGAGCGCGTTGGGGATCAGGCGGTCAACATTGCGGAGCGCGTACTAGATTTGGCTAAGTCTCCGGTCGGCGAACTTCCCGTGGATATCGCGCGCATGGCTTCCATTGCGGCGGCCATGGTCCATCAATCACTGCAAGCCTTCATTGAAGAGAACGCCGAAATGGCGCAACAAGTCCTCGAGCGCGACGACATCGTCGACGCCATGAATCGCGAAGCATTTGAATCGCTCACGCGCGTCATGCAAAACGATCCCACACTCACTCGACAGGCACTCGATGCTCTTATCGTGACACGCAATCTGGAGCGCGTAGCCGACCACGCCACCAACATTGCCGAAGACGTAATTTTCTGGGTACGTGGCGCAGATGTTCGTCACCATGGCGTGAGCTAGTCACCCATTCCGGAATCCGTAACTAAGCCGTTACAACGACACGTGCCAACTTGTGCCAAGGGGCAAATGCAAGTCGCTTTGTTTCATCTATTTACGCATATGCGGCTTGCCTGGTTTGAGCTAAACATTTGACGATCCTGAACATAACGTAGAAGCTCTAGAGGTAAGTAGAAAGTCTCTGTGATCTTTACCCAGGCTTCAGGGAGAAGTTACTAGATGATCGAGCGCCGGATTCTGAACTCGTGGAAAGAGATCGCCAATTATCTGGGTCGCGGTGTGCGCACCGTGCAGCGCTGGGAGACCAACCTCGGCCTTCCCGTGCATCGTCCAGCGGGAAGAGACCACAGCACAGTCTTGGCATTCTCGAACGAGCTCGATGAATGGCTTAACAGCCGCCCAGTACGGCAGGCTCTACCTCTAGCCAGCGACTTAGCTAGCTCTGCGGTTCCACTTTCCGAGATGAGGGCGCTGTTAACCAGGGCCGAAGTGCTGATGGAAAAACTGGAATCCGTGCTTTCTCGGAGTGAGGAGATGCATCGCAGGCTCTTGCTGACTGCTGAGACTCTCTCCAGCAACAACATAGGACAGGATTTGCGGGCAAACGAAGGCGTTGCATCAGCCCGGGCTGAGGCTGCATAACCTGACTTAGATATCTTTCCTGAAGCCCGAATCCTAAGCTTCACATACATTTTCCATGGCGCGAAACGTGCGTCCGCATCTAGTTAAGCAGAGCTGCTCCTGTTGCTCCTGACTTTCTCTACGTTTACATTCATTGTGGCCGTATTTTCATAGGACTCTTCAATGCATTCATCTTTAACATCCGTTCGACCAGCCTTACATCCTGGATTCTCGTCTCCAGATGAACTCTGGAAAGAGATCCTGAAGCACATTCGCTACACGCTCGGGCAGTCCCGTGTCGACCTGAGTCCGAAAGCAATGTTGCGCCCGCTGGCGCTGGCGATTCGCGATCGTCTTATCGACGGAATGCTGGAGACCGAGGAGCGATATCGCACGACAAGTGCCAAGCGCCTGTACTACCTGTCGATGGAGTTCCTCATGGGCCGTGTGCTGAGCGACAACTTATGCAATCTGCAGCTCAATGAGCTCTGTCGAGACACCCTCGCCGAGCACGGAGTGGACCTCAATGAGGTGCTCGAAGTAGAAGCTGACACCGGCCTGGGCAACGGAGGCCTGGGACGTCTTGCTGCTTGTTTCCTCGAATCGCTGGCCACCCTCGGGATGCCCGGATTTGGCTATGGCATTGATTATGAATACGGGATGTTCACGCAGGAGATCCAGGACGGATATCAGCGCGAAAAACCAGATCGCTGGAAGAAATTCGGAACTCCCCTGCAGATACCTCGGCCGGATCAATCCGTGCACGTGCCCATTTACGGCCGCTGCGATGCCCATGCTCGTGCCTCACAGTGGACCGATCAGAAGCTGGTGGTGGGTATTCCCAGCGACCTGCCGGTAGCAGGCTACGGCGGACGCACAATCAATTATCTGCGTCTGTTTTCGGCGCACGCGTCGGAGGAGTTCGACATCCAGATTTTCAATCGCGGCGACTACATTCGCGCCGTAGAGCAGAAGATCGCAGGCGAGAACATTTCTCGCGTGCTTTATCCCTCCGATCAGGTGAAGTCAGGCAAGGAACTCCGGCTTCTGCAGGAGTACTTCCTTGTAGCCTGCGCGCTCCGCGATATTCTGCGCGCATTCCTCACCGACAACAATGATCTGAATCAGATTCCGCAGAAGATCGCGATTCAAATGAACGATACGCATCCAGCACTCGCCGTTCCCGAGCTGATGCGATTATTGATCGATGAACACGGGATGGAGTGGAAGAGGGCGTGGGAGATCACGCAAGAAACGCTTGCCTACACCAACCACACGCTTCTGCCTGAAGCACTGGAGAAGTGGGCGCTGCCGCTGCTCGAGCACGTACTCCCCCGGCACATGAACATCATCTACAACATCAATCATGACTTCCTGATGAAGGTGGTTCAATCCGATCCGCTGGACTTCGAGCGCACGCGCCGCATGTCCATCATCGAAGAAGCTAGCGAGAAACAAGTGCGGATGGCTTTATTGGCAACGGTAGGGAGTCACTCCATCAATGGCGTTTCCGAGCTGCACAGCGAGCTCATCAAGAAAACGCTGGTGCCCGACTTCGCAAAGATGTTCCCAGAACGCTTCAACAATAAGACGAACGGTGTTGCGCATCGCCGCTGGGTACTGAAAGCCAATTCGGGACTGTCAGAACTGCTGAATCGTACGATCGGCGAGAGCTGGATTCTCGACTTTGATCAGATCAAACGCTTTGAGGCGGTAGCTGACGACGCCGGCGTTCGCTCCGATTTCCGCGAGATCAAGCGCGAGAACAAGCAGCGCCTGGCAAAAGTAATCGCGCAGACCACAGGAGTGATCGTCGATCCAGAGTCTATGTTCGACGTGCACATCAAGCGCTTCCACGAATACAAGCGCCAGCTTTTGAATCTGCTGCGGATTACTTACGACTATCTGCGAGTCACCGAAGACGGCGAGACGCTCACGACTCCCGCCAGTTACATCTTTGCCGGAAAGTCTGCCCCGGCATATCTCGCTGCAACGCAAATTATTAAGCTCATCAACAATGTCGCACGCGTGATCAACGCCGACAAACGCATCAACGAACAGATCAAAATCGCGTTCATTCCTGACTACCGCGTTTCGCTCGCCGAGATCGTCATTCCTGCAGCCGATTTGAGCGAACAAATCTCCACTGCCGGAATGGAAGCTTCCGGAACTGGGAACATGAAGCTCGCCATGAATGGAGCGCTTACGATGGCGACACTCGATGGCGCGAACATTGAAATGCTGGAGAAGGTTGGAAGCGACAACATGTACATCTTCGGGCTGACTGCGCAAGAGATCGCCGATCGCCAGGCGAAAGGCTTCGAGGCGCGCGAGATTTACGATGCAGATCCGCGCATCCGCCGCGTGATCGACGTCCTCTCTTCCGACCGCTTTAGTCCAAATGAGTATGGTCTCTTCCGCTGGGTGTACGAGACTATGGTCTATCGCGACCGCTACTTCCATCTCGCCGACTTGCCTTCGTATATCGAGACACACGAGCGTGCCCAGCGCGACTTCAGCGATCGCGACAACTGGTCCCGCCGCGCCATGCTCAACGTCGCCCGAATGGGAAAATTCTCCAGCGACCGTACCATCGTGGAGTACGCGCGCGACATATGGCATTTGGCTGCGGAACCACAGCCCGTTACGGTGTAGGCTAAGCTTTCGGCGATCGGCGTTCGACGTTCGGCCAATGAGCGGTCACAGTTCACAAACACAGGCTTGGCCTTCACGGTGTCCAGTGGCCAAATGCCGATAGCCGACAGCCGACAGCCTCGTTTCCATCTATAATTTTGCTATCGAATGAAGAAGTCACTGCAAGCTCAACTCGCGCCTGAAAAACCCAGGAAAATTTCCAAAATCCGTTCCACAACAGTGCTTTGCGTCCGGCGCGACGGCAAAGTTGTTATGGCTGCCGATGGCCAGGTGACGCTGGGCGAAGGCGTGATCAAACACAACGCCCGCAAGATTCGCAGGCTCTACCAGGACAAGATTCTCGCGGGATTTGCTGGGTCAACAGCCGATGCGTTCTCCTTGTTCAGCCGGTTCGAAGCCAAGCTAGAGCAATATCACGGAAACCTCGGCCGCGCCGCAGTGGAACTCGCGAAGGACTGGCGAACCGACAAGATTCTTCGCAATCTCGAGGCGTTGCTGATCGTCGCCGATCCCGGCCAGACATTTCTCATCAGTGGTGCGGGAGATGTAATCGAGCCCGATGAAGGGATCGCAGCCATCGGGAGCGGCGGATCTTATGCTCTCTCGGCGGCGCGCGCCCTCATGAACAATACCGAGTTGCCGGCGCGCACTATCGCCGAAGAATCCATGAAGATCGCAGGTCAAATCTGCATCTTCACCAATGACCGAATTACTTACGAGGAACTCGCAGCCGCCCCTCAACCGGTTGCTGTGGGACAAGACGGAGCGCCGGGATAGAGGCATTTCAGGTGAGGCGTTTCAGAAAAGGAGTTTCACCCTGAAACTCTTTTATATCTGCACCGCCCTCACGCTTATCACCGCCGAAATTCGTTTCAATTCCTGTAGGGCGCTGGGCGAGACTGCTTGATCAGTTTGCACCACCGCCATAGCTTCTGCGCGAACCGACCCAGCACCCGCCGAGGCGCTCGCGATCGCGCTGCTTGCACTAGCATCGCTTCGCCCAAGAGCGAAATTCGCGATGTTGATTTCGTTCTTGCCCAGAACTGTTCCTACCTGACCGATTACTCCGGGCACGTCGCGATTGCGCAACACGGTAAGATGTCCTTCCAGGGGCGCCTCAACGTGAAAGCCATCGAGATCGAGAAGCCGAGGAGAGCGCCCATGCAGAACCACGCCACGCGCGCGATGCTCGCCTTCATGAGTTCGAACGACAAGAGAAATTACATTGCCGGAACTCGTGTCTTCCGGCTTCTTCTGTTCCTGTACTTGAATGCCGCGTTCCGCCGCAACGGACCCAGCATTGACGAGATTCACGCTGTCGATACTCTGCTTGAGCGTACCCTTGAGCGCGGAGTTGCGGAGCAACGCTGTCTTCCACTCCGCCACTTTTCCGTGATACCCAACCGTAATGCTCTCAACATTTCCTTCGCTGAGCTGGCCGACAAAGAGGCCTAACTTTTCCGAGAGCTCGATGTAAGGCTGCATCTCGCCATATTCTTCGTCCGAGAGCGAAGGCACGTTGACGGCATTCTGAATGACGCTGCGCTTGAGATACTCTCTGACCTGCATCGCAATCTGCACGCCAACCAGTTCCTGTGCTTCGTTCGTTGAACCAGCGATGTGCGGAGTCGCAATCACATTTGGTGCGGCGAGCAGCGGATTCTCTTTCGGTGGCTCCTGCGTGAATACGTCCAGTGCCGCTCCTGCGACATGTCCTGAATTGAGCGCCTGCAGCAGCGCGGCATCGTCAATCAATTCGCCGCGCGCACAATTCACCAGGCGAACGCCCTTTTTCATTTTTGCTAACGCGGCATCGTTGATCATTCCCTCTGTCTGTGGTGTTAGACCCACGTGCAGCGAGATGTAATCTGAAGCCGCGTAGAGCAAATCCAGCGCTGCCAGCTCGATCTCAAGATCGCGCGCCAACTGTTGCGAGACAAAAGGATCGTAAGCAATGACCTTCATGGCGAAAGCCTTGGCCCGGCGAGCGACTTCCACCCCAACCCTTCCCAGTCCAACGATACCCAGAGTTTTGCCCCGCAGCTCAGTCCCTTGCAGCGATTTTTTCTCCCACTTGCCCGCGCGGGTACTTTGGTCAGCTCGCGGGATGAAGCGAGCGAGCGAGAGCATGAGACCCAACGTATGCTCGGCGACGGCGATGGCATTCGCACCAGGCGTGTTCATAACGACAATGCCCTTGCGCGTCGCGGCCTCGGTATCGACGTTGTCCACTCCGACGCCTGCGCGCCCGATTACGCGCAGCTTCTGAGCCGCATCGATTAACTTCGCATTTACGTCGGTAGCCGAGCGGACAACCAGAGCGTCAGCGTCACGTACAGCGGTCATGACCTCGCCCATCTGTTCACTGGTAACAATTTCAAATTCGGGCTCGTCGCGAAAAACCTTGAGCGCCGCTGGAGAGATCTTTTCTGCGATAAGAATTTTCATGAGTTCCTGAAACGAGAATTGGCGAAAACCTGAATACCGCTATTCGACTCTGTTCTTTACGAGCTCAATTCTCTCTTAAGTCTGTCATCTGAGCCGTCTGCCGGCGAAGGATCCTGCGCGATGTCTCGAACTAAATTGCCGCTTCTCAGCTTCCGGCCCGAACTCGTGGTGTAAGAGCCCGGAGGCGGCAATGAAGCCTGACACATTCCGGGTCCTTCGCCCGTAGAAGGCTCGATGACAGTTGCTGGTTGATCGAATTGCTATGCGCCGACCGCAGTCAATGTCGACGAACATTCGTCGATGGGACGTCCACACGAGCAGCGACTATCGGATTCGAGCAGCTGCGCAAATAATCGAAGAATCCAAGGTGCGCAATGCGGAAGAGCTGTCCCTTCATCTCGCTCTGGCCGTTGGCAATCACGCCCGCGAACTGCTCTTTGAAGCCCTTTACGATCGCTCCCGAATCGGTACCCTCAGGCGCGTAGACGGCCGTCACTGCGGCTGCCGGAGCTGTTGGTGCAAAGAGCTTCAAACCAACGACGGTTACTGCTGCGCGAGTCATTTCCGCCATGACCTCGGCGTTGTGGATGAGCGCATCGCGACCCGCAGCGATCTCCCCGCCGGCACCGGCGGCGATGTAGTCGAACGCGGCGCCTAGAGCTGCAATCAAGGCTACTGCCGGAGTGTAGGCGGACTCGCCTTTGGCAGCAGACTTCCGCTCCTTGCGCAGGTCGAAGTAGTAGCGCGGATTCTTCGTCGTCTCCATGCGCTGCCACGCTCGATCGCTCACGGCGCAATACGCCAGTCCGGGCGGAATCATGACCGCTTTCTGCGAGCCGCCAATGATGACATCGATGCCCCAGCCATCCACGTCGAAGTGCGTCGTGCCCAGTCCCGTAATGGCATCGACGACAAGCAGGGCATCCGTTTCCTTCGTCAGAGCAGCTACACTTTGCACACAGTGGCGCGCACCCGTCGAGGTCTCAGTAGCTTGCATGAAGACTGCTTTCACATCAGGCTTCAGCTGTGCGCGAACCTCCTCGATCGAGAACGTCTGTCCGTAGGGAGCGCTCACGGTTTCTACCCGACATCCGAACGCCTTGGCCAAGCTGACCCAGCGCTCGCCAAATTTGCCGGCGGTAAGCACCAGGACGCGATCTCCGGGCGATGTAAGGTTGGAAACCGCAGCCTCCATGGCGCCTGTACCCGACGACGCAATGAGAATTACATCATTCTTCGTCCCGACGAACCCTTTCAACTGAGCCAGCACTCGCTGGTAAAGCGCACGAAATTCCGGAGTGCGATGGTGAATGTCAGCCGCAGCCATAGCCAACTGCGCAGCGGGCAGAAGCGGAGTAGGACCAGGAGTAAAAAGACGGACCTTCTTTAGCATTTTTCTATTTTAAGGTGAGCTGGCGCTGTTTCACGTTGTGATAAGCGCGTTTCGTGAACAAAATCATCGAAAAATCTTCTAAGCATTATTCGAAGAACTAATTTTCGATTTTCAGGCTACCGTAGAGACGCTGCCCGCTGCGTCTCTACCATGAAGCCAAGGAATAGCTGAGTGCTACACTTTCCCATATGCCCGACGAGAATCGTCCGCGCACGCTCCTGTGGATTGTGATTGGAGGCGGAGCCTTCTTCGTCTTTACCCTGCTCATTTTTTCCCTGCTTTATTTCAGTGTTCGCGGCAACGACTCCGGATTTGATATGGGTGGCGAGAAGATTGCCATACTGGACGTCCAGGGCGTGATTCTGCAGGCCAAGCCTTTCGTCGATGACCTCAAGAAGTATGCTGACGATTCATCTATCAAGGCGATCATCCTGCGTATCGATTCCCCCGGCGGTGGCGCCGCGGCTTCGCAGGAAATGTACGAAGCGGTAAAGCGTATCCGCGATCAAAAGAAAAAGACGATCGTCGCCTCGATTCAGACGGTCGGCGCCAGCGGGGCATATTACATCGCCTCCGGGGCGAGCAAGATCTACGCGAATCGTGCCAGCATTGTGGGCAGCATCGGGGTGATCGCCGAGTGGGTAAACTACGGCGATCTTCTGCGTTGGGCCAAGCTCAAAGAAGTGATCTTCACCGCCGGCGAACTGAAAGCCGCAGGCGATCCGGCCCGAGATATGACGCTGGCCGAACAAGCATACCTGCAGAGCCTGGTAAACGAAATGTACGGACAGTTTGTTCGGGACGTAGCAGATGGCCGAAAGCTTAAGGTTGATGATGTAAAGGGAATGGCCAGCGGCCGCGTATGGACCGGCGAGCAGGCCATTGGTCTGAAGTTGATCGACCAGCTTGGCGGCTTCCAGAACGCCGTTGATGACACGGCCAAGGCGGTCGGCATTCGCGGTGAACCTTCCCTCGTACATCCTGAAGAGAAGAAGCGAACCTTAGCCGACCTTCTTTTCGGCGACATTACTCAGTTTTTTCCGGCACAGGCACGAATGCTGCAAACTAACAACCCAGGATTCTTTTATCTCTGGCGCTAATTGGCAGGGCTTGGAAATTCACATTCCATAGTCACGGTTAGCACTTGACGGATTGCCGCATCTCGGGTGGAATGTACAACTTATGACGAAAGCCGATCTGATCGAAGAAGTTGCCCGAATTACCGACGTGACCCGCCGGGATAGCGAAGTGATCGTGGAAACCATCTTCGACAGCATCGTCCATTCGCTGAGGGCAGGCGACAAAATCGAGATTCGCGGCTTTGGCAGCTTCCGGACCCGCCAGCGCAATTCCCGTGTTGGACGAAATCCCAAAACCGGCGACCGGGTTGAAGTTCCCGCCAAAAAGATCCCGTTCTTCAAGCCCAGCAAAGAGTTAAAAGATCTGGTCAACAGCACGCAGACGAACGGCGCCGGCGCCGTTTCGCATACGCCGACCACGGAACCCACTCACAGCTAAGCTCTTTCAGGCAATCAGTCCAACGACGCCCATCATCCGTCCCGTATACCCCGCCTCACGGCGGTGCGAAAACAGTAGATCAGTACGACAGGATGTGCATTCCTCGGCTGCCCAAATGTTGTCTTTAGGCACTCCCGCATGGAGGAGTTGCCGGCGATTTGCTTCCATTAAATCGAGATGCCTCTGCGGACCAATGTTGCTGTGTCCGGGCGCGCGCGCCGTCAGGAAAAGCAGCGGATACTTCTCTTTGATCGGATCACGATCGTAAACCTCTGAAAACAATTCATCGGCGTATAGGAACTGCGAATGGAATTCGTCAATGACCTCCTCGCCAACGGCATAACAGCACGAGTGGATGCAAGGACCAATGGCCGCTTGCAGGCTCGACGGCTCACATCCTAAGATCGCGCGCATACTGCCCACTCCGCGCTCGACGATGCGCTTCGCCGTCCCGCGCCATCCGGCATGGAATGCTCCGATAGCGCCACGCTTCGGATCGACGACGAGTACAGGCACACAGTCGGCGACCAGAATTCCTAGCAGCACATTCTTCTGAGTGGTGATAACGCCATCACCCTTCAGCGCATGCCCGGACACAGGATCTTTAGTCTTCAGAATTCGAACTACACCGGAGTGAATCTGCCGCAGAGTCACGAGAAAGGGCGGCTGCAGTTTTCCAGTGAGATCACGAAGAAAAGCGCGGCGATTGCGTTCCACAGCTTTCCGCTCGTCTGGGGAAGCAAATCCCAGATTGAGCTGTCTGCCACCATAGGCCTCTGAAACGCCCCCGATGCGAGTGCTAAATCCGTGAGTCACATTCGGGAATTTCGCGAGATTCGTTGCTCGTATGATCTGGATTTCCGAGTCGGAACGCGGTGGGAGTGTTTTTCCGGTGGTTACACTGGGAGGCACAGGCAATTGTAAATGGCACCGCCGCTCGATCGAGATCGCCGCAAGACCGCGTGATATTCTTTTTCTTCTGCCATGTACGACGATTTCACTGCTGTCGATCGCTGGTCGGGAGAGCCGCTTCACTGCACCTATCAGGCCGTAATTGTCGCTATCGCCACTCGCCACGCCGACGCAATCGACATCAAATTCCTGTGCGGCGGCCGTCCCGTGTGGATCGCCCTGCCGCACCTCGCCTGGGTCAAATACAAAGAACAGACCGGCAAAGCCATCACCGATCCGCTGGCCATTCAGATCGCCGGACGTTACGTGAAATCCGCAATCGAGAGCGGCTATGACAATGGCCGCGAAATGTACACGCTCTCGGTGGACGAGACGCTCGAGCATCTGCATGCCGTGATGAATGAATTCAAGAGCGCCAGTGCCATTCCCATGATGCCGCGCGTGGAGGCGTAAAGACTGGTAGCTTAAGAACAATGAAGCTCGTCTTCTGCGGCACGCCGCAGTTCGCGGTTCCCACGCTCGAAGCTCTGCTCGCTGATAGCCATGAGATTGTATTAGTAGTTACGCAACCAGACCGCCCGCAAGGTCGCGGACTCGAACTCGCTACTTCGCCAGTCAAGCACACCGCACAGCGCCACAATCTGCCAATCGAGCAGCCGGAGAAAATCAAGAACAACGCGGAGTTTCGCGCACTGCTGGAAAAGATTCATCCGGAGGCAATCATCGTCGTCGGATATGGACGCATTGTTCCGCCGTGGATGCTGGCTCTCCCAAAACATGGCAACATCAACCTTCATGGATCGCTGCTGCCGAAGTATCGCGGCGCCGCGCCCATTCAGTGGGCGATCGCGGAAGGCGAAAAGGTAAGCGGCGTCACCAGCATGCTCCTCAATGAAGGACTCGATACCGGCGACATCCTCCTTCATCGCGAACTCGCAATCGCTCCGGATGACACGGCCATCACTTATAGTCAACGGCTCTCAGCAGTCGGAGCGGAGCTGATGGTCGAGACGCTGCGAAAATTGCAGGTGGGAAGCATCAAACCGCAGCCCCAGGATCACAGCCGCTCATCCCTCGCTCCCATTTTGAAAAAAGAAGATGCGCAGGCGGATTTCAGCTCTTCGGCACAGCGCATTTACAACCGGCTGCGAGGATTCCAGCCTTGGCCCGGCTGCTATACGACGCTGAAAGGCAAGAAGCTGGGAATCACGTCCGCGAAACATCATTCCTATTCTGGAACTCAAGCTCCGGGCGAGCTGCTCGTGGATCGCGAGCAACTCTTCGTCATTTGTGGCGACCACAGCGCGCTACAGCTGCTCGAAGTACAGCCCGAAGGCAAGCGCAGGATGTCTGCCGCCGACTTCATCCGCGGTTATCGTCCGCAAATGGGCGAAAAGCTGGGGGCGTGAGTCAATGCCATCTCCAGCGCGCATCTCCCCGGCGCGCAGTGCGGCCTATGAAGTGCTTCTGCGCGTTGCAACCCATGATTCCTACGCAGTAGAGCTATTGCACTCCAATCTTCTTGCTCCATTGAGTCCCAGCAATCGTGGCCTGACAACCGAACTGGTAATGGGCGTCTTGCGCTGGCAACAAAGGCTCGATCAGTTGGTTGAGAGCGCGACCGGCAAGTCTATCGAAAAGTTTGATATTGAAGTAAAGCTCGCTCTCCGCATCGGCGCTTACCAACTCCTCTATCTTGACCGGATTCCCGCGCGCGCCGCGGTGCATGAGAGTGTGGAACTGGTGAAGCTGCACGGCAAGCGCTCCGCAGCACCCTTGATCAATGCCGTGTTGCGCAAACTCTCCAGAGAGACTGCTTCCGCTTCCCAACGTTTTGACGGCGATCTCGCCCGAACCTATTCGCATCCTGCGTGGCTGATCGAGCGTTGGACAAAACACTACGGCGCAGAAGCCACTCGCGCTATCTGCGAGCATAACCAGCAACGTCCTCAAACCACGATTCGCACAAGTTCGCCCGAAGTTCTGGAAGAACTCGCGAACGAAGGCATCACGCTCAAACCAGCATCGCTGGTTGCGAATGCCAGGCATGTGATCGCCGGCGACATCACCCAGACGCATGTTTATCAGCAGCGTCGCCTAGCTGTGCAGGATGAGGCGTCTCAGCTCGTCGCACTGCTTGCGCAAGGCAAGACGATCCTTGATTGTTGTGCGGCGCCTGGTGGCAAGAGTGCGATAGCCGCCGAGCAGAATCCCTCGGCCCTGGTGGTTTCGATGGACTTGCATCTTCACCGCGTGCGGCTCATGCGCACGCTGACAGGATTGGAGAACGTGCTAACAGCCGACGCCCGTCACCTTCCGTTCAACCGGCAGTTCGACTGCATCATCGCCGATCTGCCCTGTACCGGCACAGGCACGCTGGCCCGTAATCCGGAAATCAAGTGGCGCCTCCAACCACACGATCTTCCGCGATTAGCTCAGTTGCAGTTCGAAATCCTGAGTTCGGTCGCAAAGCAGGCAAAGAAGATTGTGTACTCAACCTGCTCTCTAGAATTCGAGGAAGGCGAAGACGTGATCAGCAGATTTGTTGCTGAGCATCCGAGTTTTCGGCTCATTCCGATCGAGCGGCGATTGCAGGATTTGTCCCAGGAAGGCTCGATCCAATCAGACGCGATCAAAGCCTTAGTAAAGGGTGATTTCCTGCGTACTATTCCGGGAATCCAGCCCTGCGACGGATTCTTCGCCGCAATTGTGGAGCAGGTATGAGAGGGGAACTTCGCAATCCCGAAGCAGAGTTTATTGAGCCACCGAGAGCCTAATCTGCGTCTCGAGAGTTACTCGCGAGCCTGCAGCCGGGCTCTGAGCAGCAACTGTTCCTGAAATGGGCTTTCTCGGCGTTCCTTCAGGTGCGCTGGATGCGCCGGAAGTATCCTGATTCTGATTCGCGGGCAATTGCCGGCCGACGAAGTTAGGCATCACGTACTCGGGAGGCTTTGGTGGCTGTGCCAGCAGCAGGCTGACCTTCGGAGATGTAAATTCCGTCGCGCCTGCCGGCGGCACCTGAGCAATCACTTGATCCGGAGACTGATTCGGAACAGCAATTCCAGGGATTGTCACCGCATCCAGGCCGCGCCGCCGAAGATTGATTGTCGCAGCCAGCTCCGTTTGCCCGACCAGATCGGGAATCGCCACGCGCAGTGGACCGATGCTCTCTGCCACCCGAACCCGCCCACCGCGGCGCACCCGACTGTTCGCCACTGGAATCTGCGAGATGATGCTGCCTTCGGGAACGTAGGAGCTGTAGTACTTGTCTTCAATAAACATCGTGAGGCCAACACGGTTTGCGGCTTCCTGGGCTTGCGCCAGCGACAGACCTTTTACATTCGGAACGCGCGCCTCGCGTCCATGAATGGCGAATCGCATGGCTGCAAGGGCGGAGAAGAGCGCAATCAGCAGAAGAATCAGCGAGCGCGTGACGAACCGCAAAAATCTTATGATCCGCCACTCGCTTTTAGGTGCAGTCATCGGGAGAGCACGGACGCCGCTTGCGGATGAGTGGTCTGGCTTTGAGCCTTGATGATGGCTGATGGAGGAGCGCTCTTGCCAGGAAAGATTTCGTCCGGATGCTCCACGATGGGAACCCGCATGAACTGTTCCCATATCGGGAGAGCCGCCAAAGCGCCGGCCTCTTTGTTGCCAAGCGACTTTTTCTCATCGAAGCCAATCCAAACGCCGCACGTGATTGACGGGGAAAATCCGATAAACCAGGCATCGGTGAAGTCGTTGGTTGTTCCGGTTTTGCCGCCGAGGGGGTGTTTCAGTCTGGCTCCGGCAGCTGCTGCGGTTCCGTGCAGCATCACGCCTTCGAGCAAATCCGTCATGGTGCGTGCCGTATCTACGCTGATCACATCCTTCACCTCGGGATAGTTCTCTTCGAGCGAATGTCCTTCATAATCCACAACGCGGCGAATGTAACGCGGCACCACGCGAACACCGTCGTTGGGGAAAGCGCTGAAGGCCGAAACCTGTTCCTGCAATGTGACCTCTGCGGCGCCCAGTGCTACTGGAAGATACGGTTCCATTTTGGAAGTGATTCCGAACCGCCGCACATAGGAGATCACAGTTGGCATGCCGATCTTCGCCGCCAGCTTCACGGCAGGAATGTTTCGCGACTCGGCCAGAGCATGCCGCAGCGTGACGACTCCCTCGAACTTGTTGTCGTAATTATGCGGCGACCACACGCCAGAGCTGTTCGTGAAACTCACAGGTGCATCGACGATTGTATCGTCAGGCTTCGCTCCCTGATCCACCGCAGCCGTGTAAACATACGGCTTAAACGACGATCCCACTTGTCGCAGTGCCTGTGTAGCGCGGTTGAACTTCGAAACATCGAAGTCGCGACCACCAACCATTGCCTTCACGTCACCGGTGGAGTTCTCGAGCGCCATGAGTGCGCCTTGCACCCCTGATTCCTGCTCGAGCGTGATGTGTAACGTGGGATTCGTCCCGTCTGATCGCGGCAGCGGGACATCTGTGACTCGAACGTAAACCAGATCTCCAACTTTCAATAATGCTCGAAGGTCTTTACCTTTCGTCCAGGCAACGTCGGGCGCGCTAAGTAAACCATTCACCTTGCCGAGCTTCACGGTGGCCAGGCCCGGCGTAACGATGGTCACCAGTCCGTGCACGTAGCCGCCGCTTTCGATCGGCTGGTCCCAATCCGGTTCTACATAGGTAGCGACTGTTTGCCCCACATCGGAGACATTTTGCAGATGTCCGTTCCAACCGTGACGATGCTCATAGGCGGCAAGACCGTCGAGCACCGCACGTTCCGCTGCTTTCTGGTAATCAAGGTTCAGAGAGGTATAGACCCGCAGGCCGCCTTCATGAACCTGGTCCGCGCCGTACTTCGATTCCAGATAGCGCCGAACTTCCTCGACAAAATATGGCGCCACGAAATTTGGAGCGCCCTGAAGGTGCAGACGGAGCGGAGTTGATTTCGCGAGCGCAGCCTCCTCGGCTGTGATTTTTCCATCCTCCAGCAAGGCGTTGATCACCATGTTTCGGCGATGCAGCGCGCGATCAGGGTTCCGAATCGGAGAATAGAGCGACGGACCTTTCGGCAAGCCCGCCAGGAGTGCCGCTTCCTCCAGTGTGAGATCGCGAGCATGTTTGCTGAAGTAGTACTGTGCTCCCGCCTCGAACCCATACACGCCATGTCCTAAGAAAATTTGATTGGCGTACATGGTAAAGATCTGCGGCTTGGTAAACCGTCGCTCGATCTGGATGGCGAGCATCACTTCCTGAATCTTGCGCGCGAAGTTCTTGTCTGCCGACAGGAAGAGATTGCGCGAGAGCTGCATCGTCAAAGTGGACGCCCC
Source organism: Acidobacteriota bacterium (assembly GCA_003225175.1). NCBI lineage: Bacteria > Pseudomonadati > Acidobacteriota > Acidobacteriota bacterium. The sequence continues at coordinate 6,476 of QIBA01000058.1, read as the reverse complement.
CTGCACACGTCCGCCGGAGCGGAAGTCGCGATAGGCTGCGCCCAGCACGCGCCATACATCGACTCCCCAGTGCCGCTCGAAATCTTTATCCTCGATCGAGATCACAGATTCGCGCAGCAGTTTGGGCAGATCGTCGTAAGTGACGATCACCCGGCGCTGCAGGGCGAACGATCCGATCTCGCGTCCCTGGTCGTCATAGAGTTCCGTAATGGCACTAGGACGATAACGCTCGAGTTGATCGATCTGCGGAAGATCCGTCGAATAGACCAGCAGCAATCCGCAAAGCACCCCGACAGCAGAGGCCATCAAGGCGAGCAGCAGGAAACCGACCTTGCCGGCGGTCTCCTTCGGCGTGACGGCTAGCTGCTCGTCCTGCTCCTGCTGCACAGGCGGATTGGTCTCAACATTCATGGAAGTCGTGAAGTCTGGGAGCTGTGCTGCCTATTATCGCGGAATGGGACTCGTTGGTGGCTGAAAATCACTAATGGAGATATTGTCTAAATACATCTTTCCTCCAAGCAAAAGCAAAGAGCGCCAGAGTTCATCTGACGCTCCTTGAATTCTCGATTGAACTGACTAGCTTCTAGCCTTCAATACCTCAACCGCGCGGCGAAGCTGATCGTCATCCTTCGGCTGCTTCGGTTTTTCCTGCGGCGCTGGAGCCGCTTCGCCATCCTCGTCGTCCGGAATAAGGTCGTCGATGTTGCTGGCAACCACAACGTTGGGCGTTACCGCGTTATCCTCAATGGCCTTCCCGCTTGGCGTGTAGTACTTCGCCACCGAGAGGATGAGAGCGGAACCATCGGGAATGTCGATCACCTTCTGTATGGAACCGCTGCCAAAGGTCTTGTCGCCGACCAGGTCGCCGCGATTATTGTCGAGGATCGCCGCAGCCACTATCTCTCCGGGTCCGGCTGTTCCGCGATTTACCAATACGACCAGTGGCAGGTTGGTGATCGCCTTTTGTGCCTCAGCAACCAGCATCTGCTTCGGATATTTCTGCCCTTGCAAGTAAGTAATCGTGCCGTGATTCAGAAACAGATTGGCCACCGCGGCTGCCTCGGCAGCGTCTCCTTCTGAGACATTGCGAAGATCGAGGATCAGCTTCTTCGCGCCTTTCTTCTGCTCTTCGCGAATTTTGCTGGCAATTTCCTGAGCCTTGCCCTTAGTCAGAGTCACCGGCTGGATGTCGGCGATTCCGTCCTCCATCATCTTGTCGGTAGTGCCAGGAATGGCGATGTTGTCCCGCGTGACCGTGATTTTCTGTGGCTCAGCCTTGCCTGGGCGCACAACCGCAAATTCAATGTTCGATCCCTGCTTACCGGCAAGCTGCTCTTCTACCGCAGCCAGCGACATCTCGTGCGTACTCTTGCCCTCGATCGCCTCGATAATGTCACCGGTCTGAACCCCCGCCTTATCGGCTGGTCCACCGGGCAATACGGAAACCACTGCCGCGTAACCAAAGCGCCGCGAGATGGTAGCTCCGATGTTCGCGTGTCCATCGTTCTGATGGCTCTTGTAGAACTTGTACTCTTCAGGATTCAAGTAGCTTGAGTTGGCATCGAGCGAATCCAGCAGACCGTGCAGTGCGCCGCTGGTAACGGCTGAGAAGTTCGGTTCTTCGACATACTCAGTCCGAATGCGCGAGAGGACTTCGCTGTAAACGCCAAGCTGGCGATAAGCTCCGTCGTTATTGCTGCTGGCCGCGTGGACACCCAGTCCGCCGAGAACAACAAAGAGAACCATTAAAAAGGAAAGAGAGAGCACACCAATCTTCAGATGCTTCGACATTAGACCTTCTGGCAAGCGCGATAACCCGCGGCTTGCAACCTGATTATAGCTTTGGATGCTCTGAAATTAGACCCAGTCACAAAGCCTTTTTTTGCTTGTTTTCTAGCACTTTCGTACAAGTCTTTAGCTTGTTCGTGCGCTTCCCCCGCTCACCGCGATTTATTCTTCTGATGAACGTAAACCCAAGCTGCTGTTATACATAGAACGATAATCATGCCGGCGGCTCAGATCACTAGTTTTTGTCCCAAGCCTCACGTCCCAGGAAAATGATGTTTTAACCCGTCAGCAAGGGTCAAACCAGGAACAGTGCGCCCGAGTTCCCTCACCCGGCGTACCGGGGCTAAACTCCCTCCACTGGAGCCTCTTACCTCTTCGTACCGGGCGGGGCGCCCAAGCGTTGCGTGGGAATAGGCGGCTTGGCGCCATGACTCGCAAGATATAGCATTCTGCGAAATTCCCCCATCACAACGTGTACAGCTCCTCACGCATGCCCACACCAGTGTTGCTCGCTGCGTTTCCCCTGAACCTTGGTGTAGCTAGCTGCGTGCAAAGATGGGAAGCAAGGGCACGCAAACGGCGTCGCAATGAAGAACCTCTCCGATTTCGCTCTCGAGCAACACAGGGTCTACGTGCTGCGCCAGTTCGAGCTCGAAGCTGGCGGCAGCATCGTATGCTCGGCCTATGCGCGATCAAATCCAGAGAAGGTCATCACCGCGCGTTTTTCTCAAGCGGTGGTGAAGTCCGGCTGGCAAGAACATGACAACACCGCCAAGCTGCCCTGGCCCTTAGAAGTCATCAGCTTTCACGCTGTTAGACTGGGAAGACGCTTCCGGTTCACCCTGAACTGCGTAGACTTCCAACGCGAATGGGAATCGGAGTGGCCTCAGCTGATCTAGAGCGATTCTCAACCTGGTAGGGACAGCATGCTGCGTCTCTGCCTGTGGCTGCGGACTCAGTGAATCGTGCCAGTCATTCAAGATTCGAGGATTAAACAGCCCCGTCATTGCGCCGTGTATGGAGAAGACGCAGCATGCTGCGTCTCTACCCGGCGCGACTTCCTTCGCAATGGTCTTTGCGGTTTGGGGTACGCGCTGGTCGCGCAAAAGCTAACTGCGGATTCCAGCCAACTCAGCCGCGCCAACGATCTCTTAGCTGAGATCGAGCGACGAGCCTGTCTTTTCCTCTACGAGCAAGCCGATCCCGCAACCGGGTTAGTCAAAGACCGCGCCGTCCACAGCGGAGCCGACACACATACCATTTCAAGCATCGCCGCGGTAGGTTTCGCGCTAAGTGGAATGTGCATTGCCCACGCGAACGGATTCCTGAAACGGGATGATGCGCAGAGCCGCGTGCTGAAGACACTGGAATTTCTGGCGAGCCGCATGCCCCACGAGCACGGCTTCTTCTATCACTTCGTGGACATGCACACCGCCGAACGCGCATTCAAATCGGAGGTCTCATCGATTGACACAGCGTTGTTGCTGCTCGGGGTCCTGCACGCCCGCGCCTATTTCGACTCCAATCCCATTCGCCAACTCGCCACCGAGATTTACGAGCGCGTCGACTGGAAGTGGATGCTGAACAGTGGCGCGAGCCTCGACCACGGATTGAAGCCCGAAACGGGATTCTTGAAGTCGCGCTGGGATTCCTACTCCGAACTGAAGGGCATGTACCTGATGGCGATCGGGTCGCCGGCGCATCCAATTCCTGCATCCTCCTGGGAAGCGTGGACCCGGCCGATCTACGAATACGGCGACCTGCGCTACATCAGCGCGCCCGCTCCGCTCTTCATTCATCAGTCTGCGCACGCCTGGATAGACTTCCGCCGCAAACGCGACGCCCACGCTGACTATTTCGAGAACTCACGCATCGCTACCCTCGCCCATAAACGCTTCTGTCTCAGCTTGCGGGACAAATATCCCTGGTACAGCGACGAACTGTGGGGGATTACGGCATCAGACTCCGAACATGGCTATGTAGTATGGGGCGGACCACCACCAATGGGCCCGATCGACGGCAGCATCGTTCCCTGCGCCGCAGGCGGGTCGCTGGTCTTCCTGCCCGACGATTGCAAGCTCGTGCTCAAGACAATCCTCGATCGCTACCCTAAAGCATGGACGCGCTATGGGTTCGTAGACGCCTTCAATCCCAAAACAGGATGGTACGATCCGGAGATTCTCGGCATCGATCAGGGAATCATGTTGCTGATGGCTGAGAATCTTCGCAATGAAGGCGTGTGGAGGGTATTCATGCGCAATGAGGAGATTGTTAGGGCGATGAAAGCGGTAGGATTTAAAGAGGCTTCTCTTTAGAAAAAGCTTTTCTCTGGAAGTGTGGCACAGCCGCCCTCGGCTGTGCTCTTAGTAAGGTATGGCTATAACGACAACATACACGAAGCTACGGACACATCTCGCATCCTTTCTTGACTTGGTGGGCAGCGGCCAGAGGATCGTGATCGTGAAGCATCGAGGCACGAAAGACGTGGCTCTGTTACCTGCAAAGGACCTCTCAGGCCTTCTTGAAACCTTGCACCTGCTTCGCTCAGACAAGAATGCACGACGATTACTGACCGCGCTTAATCGAGCAACGAGAGTAAAAAGAAAGAAGCGTTGAGGGCACAAACCCACACAGCCGAGGGCGGCTGTGCCACAGTGGTCTCAACTTCCGATGACTACTTTACCTCCACCACAATCAAACTCTGCGCCGGCAACTCTAACGTCAGTTGATTGTCCGCGATCTGCCGGCGCTCCGGCTCAGGCAGCGCTGCTGCCCGCTGCAGCGTTACGATCTGAGAACGCGTCGGATACTTGGGACTGCCCATCTGGGCGTACGCATCCAGCAAGGATCCATGCGTAGAATCCACGCGATGGATCATCGCGATGTGCTGCCCACTGAGTCCAGAGAACTGAAAGGTCACGGTCTTTGCCGCGCCTGTAGCTCCAGGCAAGACCAGATTCCACGCCGCCAGCACCGGCGATCCTGCTTTCAAAGTCGCGAGTGCCATATTGGAATCCACCGCCAGGCGTTGTTCACCAAGCCAGTGCAAGACCTTGAATGCATTAAAAGCGGGCTTCGGCAAGCCTCCGGCAGCGATGATTCCGAAACCACCGTAGAAAGGCGTCTTCACTACTCCTTGCTCCTCGAAGACATCAGAGAAGGTCCAGTACGACATGATGTCAACCAGTCCATCGCACTGGCGAATGGTATCGGCCAGCCACGGAGCCATGAATACCTGATCGGTGATCTCAGGCTCATTCTTGTAGCTGGCGTTGTATTCGCTCCAGATCAAAGGCAGGCTCGGCCGCGCCGAGGCTTTGATCTGATCGTGCACCTTCTTCACCGCACGACAAACCATCTGGTCGCGCCCAATCGTCTCGTGGGTAGCAAAAACGTCTTCCGAGCGATCGTTGGCATAAACGTGCGTAGAGAAGAAATCAGCAGGGACATTATTTTGTGCGACGTGCTGAATAAAAGGCTCAGCCCACGCCGCCTGCGCCGTTGCCGGACCGCCGATCCGCAATCGCGGATTCACCGCCTTTACCGCGCGCGCAGTGTGATCGTACAGCTCGAAGTATGTCGCCTGCTTCGGCTCTCCTGACCAGAAATCGATGTTGGGCTCGTTCCAGACTTCGAAGTACCACTGCGCTACTTCATCAAGTCCGTAGCGTTCGACCAGGTGCTGCACGAAAGCCGTTATCAGCGCGTCCCATTTCGAATAATCCTTCGGAGGCGCGGGAGAGGGCTTATACCAGAAGGCGTGCAGGACAGGATTTGCCGCCAATTTCTTCGGCATAAAGCCGAGCTCGACAAACGGCTTCACTCCATGCGCCAGCAGCCCGTCATAGATCTGATCAACATAAGAGAAGTTGTAGATCGGATTACCCTGCGCATCTTCGTCATACACGCCATTCTCATCGTGAAAAATGGCATGGAACCGGACATACTTGAGTGCCGTGATCTCGCGCGTCCAGTCCAGATCGCGACGATAGGAATCACGCAGCGTAAGATTCGCGCGTCCCGATCCGAACATCTGCTCCCAGAAATGCGGAAAGGGAGTGGTGGGAGCTGAGAGATCCACACGCACAACTTCGTTCGCGGGAGTCGAAGTCGGCGTTTGCCCGGCGACGTCAACCGCAAAGGTTAGTAATAGAAAAAAAATGAGCTTCGTAGCGACGTGCCTGTTCATGAATGGAAGTAAAGGCGGCGACTATGGGCGCCGCCTTATTCGAGTGGAACGCTTTAGAACTGGAACCGAGCCTGCAATTGAATCACACGGCCCTCATAAGCCGTTTGAGCCTTGCCGAACTGACCTGTATTCAGAATGTCCGTCGGCGCCAATGCCACTCCAAAGTTCGACAGATTCAGGATATTGAAGGCGTTGAAGAAATCTCCTCTGAATACCAATCTTGCCTGTTCTCCCAGCACCGGCATGCTGGGCAAGAGGAAGCTCTTCGCCAGCGAGAGATCGACGTCCGAATAACCTGGTCCGAGGAAAATGTTGCGGCAGCGGCATCCCGGTCCTTTTGTAGTGGTGTCGAATTCCGTTTTCGGATTCGGGAAGATCCCGTTAATGAACTGCTGCTTCGAGGGGTCCTGAATTACGCCGCCGAGGTAGGCGAAAGGATAATCCGGGCAAGTATCGTTGCCGTTGCGGTCATTGTTCGTATCGCAGCTCCCGATCGCAG